>NZ_AZSV01000051.1:0-33759 GCF_000582595.1 Pseudomonas sp. BAY1663 | reverse complement strand
CCGGTGGCGCGCCTGCCCAGCGCCGCGCTGTGCATCCGCCCGCAGCAACCCAAGCGCCTGCGCGGCCGCAGCCTGCGTCAGCTCGAGGAAGCCCTGCGCTGCCTGCCGCTCCCGGTGCTCGGGCGCATCGACGATGACGCCCTATGGCTCGACCTGCGCCAGCTCGACGACGAACCGGCCTTCCTCGCCCAGTTGCCCAAACTGCAAGAGGAGCTGGCGACTTGATCGTCGGGACTGCCGGCCATATCGACCACGGCAAGACCGCCCTGCTGCACGCACTGACCGGCCAACAGGGCGACCGCCGCCGCGAGGAGCGCGAGCGCGGCATCACCATCGACCTCGGCTACGCCTATGCCGATCTCGGCGAAGGGGCGCTTACCGGCTTTATCGACGTGCCGGGCCACGAGCGCTTCGTGCACAACATGCTGGCCGGCGCCAGCGGCATCGACTGCATGCTGCTGGTGGTCGCCGCCGACGACGGCGTGATGCCGCAGACCCGCGAACACCTGGCCATCGTCGAACTGCTGGGTATTCGCCGGGCCATCGTCGCGCTGACCAAGATCGACCGCGCCGAACCACAAAGAATCGAAGAAGTACGCCAGCAGATCGACAACCTGCTGACGTCCGGGCCGCTGGCCGGAGCGCCGATCTTTCCGGTATCCAGCATCAGCGGTCAGGGCGTCGCTGCACTGCGCTCGGCACTGGTCGACGAAGCGGCCAGGGTTCAGGCGCGCAGCGAAAGCGGCCACTTCCGCCTGGCCATCGACCGCGCCTTCAGCGTCACCGGCGCCGGCGTGGTGGTCACCGGCACCGCCTTCGCCGGCCGTGTGCGGGTCGGCGACGAACTGCTGCTCAGCCCGAGCGGGAAAAGTGTACGGGTGCGCGGCCTGCATGCGCAGAACCGCGAGGCCGGCCAGGCCCATGCCGGCCAGCGCGTGGCACTGAACCTGGCCGGCGAACGCCTGACGGTGGAGCAAATCCACCGCGGCGACTGGCTGCTGCAGCCGCTGCTGCACGCCCCGACCCAGCGTATCGACGTCGAACTCCAGCTGTTGCCCGGCGAAGCCACGAACTCAAGCACTGGACGCCGCTGCACGTGCACCTCGGCGCCCAGGACGTCACCGCCCGCGTCGCCCTGCTCGAAGGCGAAAGCCTGGCCCCGGGCGGGCGCATGTTCGCCCAGCTGCTGCTCAATGCGCCGGCCCATGCGGTACATGGCGACCGTGTTGTCCTGCGCGACCAGTCCGCCCAGCGCACCCTCGGCGGCGGCCAGGTGCTCGATCCGTTCGCCCCGCCGCGCAATCGCCGTCGCGAGGCGCGTCTGGCGCAACTGCGGGCCCTGAACCAGCCGAGCCTGGAACGGGCGCTGCCGGAGCTGCTCGCCAGGATCGTCAACGGGCTCGACCCGCAGGCGCTGGAACGCCAGTTCAACCGCCCGCGTGGCAGCTGGCAGCTGCCCGCCACTGCGCTGGAGATCGCCACGCGACAGGGCCTGCGCCTGTTCGGCCGCGAACACTGGAATGCCCTCGGCGAAACCCTGCTCGCCGCGCTGCAGCGCTTCCACGACGAGCAGCCCGACGAGCTCGGCCCGGATCGCGACCGCCTGCGCCGCTACGCCCTGCCGCAGTTGGAACGCCCGGTGTTCATCGCCCTGCTGGAACAGGCGCTGGCCGCCGGCAACATCGAGACCAGCGGCCCCTGGCTGCACCGCCCGGACCACCGGGTACGCCTGAGCGATGCGGAGGAAATGCTCAAGGCACGCCTCTGGCCGCTGCTGGAAGCGGGGCGCTTCGATCCGCCCTGGGTACGCGACCTCGCCCGCGAACTCGGCGTCGAGGAAACGCAGATGCGCCAGCTGCTGCGCAAGCTCGCCCGCCTCGGCCTGCTGCAGCAGGTGGTGAAGGACCTGTTCTACCCTGAATCCACCATTCGCCAGCTCGCCGGGCACGTCCTGCAACTGGAAGCGCAAAGCGGCGTGATCCGCGCCGCCACCTTCCGCGACCGCATCCAGCTCGGCCGCAAGCGCAGCATTCAATTGCTGGAACACTTCGACCGCATCGGCTTCACCCGCCGCTTCGGCAACGAACGCAAGGTCCGCCACGACAGCGCGCTGGCAACCGAGGCAAGGCCCGAATAGCCGTCACCGTGCAGAGGGGGATGTTTCTGTCGCAAAAGAAAAAATGTGACGCATCTCACATAAATGGCATCATATAGCCACTACCCGGCGGTCCCGCTTCCCCCATGACCGCCGCAGTGGTTTCCCGGCCCGCCTCTGCGGGCTTTTTTTTGCTCAACTCTTTTTCGGCTGCGAATCGGGGAAATCCGGATAGTCGTCGCCACCGATCGCCTGCTGCAGTTGCTTCAGGCAGATCTCGATGGCCATGTCCCGGGTACGCTTGCTGCTCCACTCCAGCTCGGCCAGCGTTTCGATCAGATCCTGGTGGCCATCGTCGCAGATGAGCATGCCATGCTGCACGGTAAGCGTCCGCCCCTTGAAACTGAGCTGGACCGGATCCCGCCCGGTCAGCGAAGCACCCTCTGCTATCAGGCAGTCGATATGGTCACGCAGCGCGTGGCAGACACGGCGGTCCTTGGGCATATCACTCACGACACTCTCCCATCCCTGGAAAGAAAAACGTGAATTGTGACGCAGCTCACCCTAATAATCGATAGCAAAATGACATCAGCCATCGGCAGACGCAGCGACACCTACGCACACCCTTGGCGCCGCATCGTTTGCAGGATACCTTGACGTCCGGGCAGTCAGCGTTTCGACACTCACTGCGCCCAAGCGCCACGAGCGCGAGAAACATCCCTTGTAAACCAACAAGGAAGGCAATCGCAGCCGGTGCTGCGGCCGGGCTTCAAACCCGGTTGGGGACGGCAGCCGTTCCCGGGTGAGTTCGACTCTCACTGCCTTCCGCCATTTCCCCTACTTCCATCGCAACGCCTGCACATGCGCGTTCGCGGGGTCGAAGTTATCCAGCCGCATGCGTTCGCTGATCGCCGCCAGGGCCGCTTCGCCTTGCGGGAATGTGTCGCGCACGACATTCCAGTCTTCCGGCTGCAGGCGCACCATCCAGCCTTCGCCGTAGCAGTCCTGGTTGATCAGGGCAGGATGCTCGAGCAGCGCTTCATTCACCGCCAGCAGCTCGCCGGCAAGCGGGCTGCGGGCCGAGGAGGCGGCCTTGGCGAATTCCACCACGCCGAAGCTGCGCTCGCGGCCGATGCGGGTGCCGGCGCGCTTGGGGGTGAAGGCGAAGATCTGCCGTACAGCGCGCAACCATAGGCGCTCAGGCCGAGAGTGACGCTGCCGTCGCGCTCTTCGCGCAGCCACAGGCCGTGTTCCGGCGCGTAGCGCAGTGCGTCGGGGAATTCCAGGCCGTGCAGGTTCATAGGGTCAGCACTCGTTCGTATTCGAGAATCATCTGTGCCAGCTCGCCACCGCTGGAAATCTCGTCCAGCTCGGCGATCAGCGTGCCCGCCTCGAGGTTCACGCCGGGCTGGCGGCACATCAACAGGCGCGCACCGGCCTGCTTGGCATTGCGGATGAAATGCAGCAGCGGCTCGCCGCTTTCAACTGCGCGGAGCGATTCGGCCACCTCGCGGCGCGCCAGCTGCGTGCCCTCGCCGGTGAGGTAGAGCGTGACCTCGGCATCCATGCAGGCCAGCAGGGTGGCGATGTGGAAAGGCGCGGCGCAGCGCGCCGGGGTGCTGGGCCCGCTCGCGACCAGGATCAGTACTCGCTGTGAGGGTGCTTCTGCCACAGGTCTCTCCTTGAAAGGTCCGGCGCCGCTGGGTTGCAGGCAGAGTCGCTTCAGTTCGGCTCATAGCCGGAAACTATCACCACAATAGCCTACAGTTTGCAAATTCATGGTCTAGGATTCCTACGATGCAATAAAAGGAGATCGAGCATGCTGGCAACATTGCTACCGGCCCTTAAGGAACTCGCCTTGCCGCTGAAGTTGAGGCTGTGGGATGGCAAGGAGATCGACCTCGGGCCGTCCCCAAGCGTCACCCTGGTTATCCGGGATTCCAACCTGATCACGCAACTGGCACATCCCAGCCTGGATCTGCTCGGTGCCGCCTATGTCGAGGGCAGATAGACCTGCTGGGACCTCTCGAAGAGGTCATCCGCATCGGCGACGAGATGAGCCGCGCGCTGGGCGAGGACGATTTCCCCCTGCCTGCTCGCGAGGCGCATGACAAGGCCACCGATGCCGAGGCGATCTCCTACCACTACGACCTGTCCAACGATTTCTACCGGCTCTGGCTGGACCGGGACATGGTCTACTCCTGTGCCTATTTCGAAACCGGCCAAGAGGATCTCGACCAGGCGCAGCAAGCCAAGCTGCGCCTGCTCTGCCGCAAGTTGCGGCTCAAGCCCGGCGACCGCCTGCTCGATGTCGGCTGCGGCTGGGGCGGGCTGGCACGCTTCGCCGCCCGCGAGTTCGGCGCCGAGGTGTTCGGCATCACCTTGAGCCGCGAACAGCTCGCGCTGGCCCGTGAGCGGGTCGCCGCCGAGGGCCTGCAGGACCGGGTGACGCTGGAGCTGATGGACTATCGCGACCTGCCCCAGGATGGCCGCTTCGACAAGACGGTCAGTGTCGGCATGTTCGAGCACGTCGGCCATGCCAATCTGCCGCTGTACTGCCAGCGGCTGTTCGGCGCGGTGCGCCCGGGAGGGCTGGTGCTCAACCATGGCATCACCTCGCGGCATCTGGACGGGCGGCCGGTCGGTCACGGGGCCGGCGAGTTCATCGACCGCTACGTCTTTCCCCACGGGGAACTGCCGCATCTGGTGAAGATCAGCAGCTGCATCAGCGAGTCGGGATTGGAGATCGTCGACGTGGAAAGCCTGCGCCTGCATTACGCACGCACGCTGCAGCTGTGGAGCCAGCGTCTCGAGGCGCATCTGCAACAGGCCCAGCAACTGGTTCCCGAACGCGCCCTGCGGATCTGGCGAGTGTACCTGGCCGGCTGTGCCTATGGCTTTCGCCGCGACTGGATCGACCTGCACCAGATCCTCGCCAGCAAGCCGCTGCCGGACGGCTCCCACGAGTTGCCCTGGACCCGCGCCGACCTGTACGGCTGACCCCTGCCGGGCCCGCGCCGATGCGGGCCCGGCGGTCAGCGCAGCAACAGCAGCGGGGTATTGGTCGTGCGGATCATGCCGGTGGTGGTACTGCCGACGAAGAACTGGCGAATCCGCGAATGGCCGTAGGCGCCCATCACCAGCAGATCGATGCCGTGCTCGGCCTGATAGGCATGCAGCGCCGGCTCCACCTCCCCGTTGCGCATGGCGACATGCGCCTCGAAACCGCTGGCACTCAACCTGTCGCGTGCGGCCTCCAACTGGGCACGGGCGTCGTCGGTCTCGGCGCCGACCATCACCAAGTGAATCGGCAAACCGCTGAATAACGGGCTGGCGGCCAGCATCTCGACGCCCTTGTGGCCGGTGGCGCTGCCGTCGAAGGCCAGCATCACGCTGCGCGGCACCTCGAAACTGCCGGGCGTGACCAGGATCGGGCGATGCAGTGCGCGGATCACGTTTTCCAGCTGGCTGCCGATGTGCCGGATGGCATCGCCACTGTCCTCGCCCTGGCGGCCGATCACCAGCAGGCGGGTCTCGTCCTGCAGTTCGTACAGCGTCTCGACCAGATCGCCGTGCCGCTGCCGGCACTCCGGTTGCGCGCTGCCGGCCGCGATCGCCCGCTGTCGCGCCGCATCCAGTAGCAGCCGGCCCTCTTCCAGCGCCAGCTTGGCGCGCTTCTCGTCCAGCGTCGCCAGCTCGTGCAGGAGGAATTCCCGGCTGCCCAGGCCGATGATGCCGCTGAGGTCGCCCGACACCGGATACTGCTGCCGGTCCAGCACATGCAACAGGGTCAGCGGCGCCCCCAGGCGCTGGCTGGCCCAGGCCGCGCAGTCGCAGACCGCCGCAGCCTGTGGGGAACCGTCGATACACGCCATTACGTGGGTCATTTCGTCCTCCTGGTCAGTGACTCATGAGCTTGTCGATGGCATCGGGTTTGTCATGCACCCCGAAGCGGTCGACGATGGTCGCGCTGGCCTCGTTCAGGCCCAGCACCTCGACCTCGGTGCCCTCGCGACGGAACTTGAGCACCACCTTGTCCAGCGCGGATACCGCGGTGATGTCCCAGAAATGCGCGCGGGACAGGTCGATGGTCACCTTGCCCAGCGCCTCCTTGAAATCGAACGCCGCAGTGAACTTGTCCGAGGAGCTGAAGAACACCTGCCCCACCACCCGGTAGCTACGCTGATTGCCGGCGGCGTCCGGTTCGGAGTCGATGGCCAGGTAGTGACCCACCTTGTTGGCGAAGAACATCGCCGCCAGCAGCACACCGGCGAATACACCGTAGGCCAGGTTGTGGGTGAACACCACGACGACCACGGTGACCACCATGACGATATTAGTCGAGAGCGGGTAGCGCTTGAGGTTGCGCAGCGAATCCCAGCTGAAGGTGCCGATGGATACCATGATCATCACCGCCACCAGCGCCGCCATGGGAATCCGGCTGACCCAGTCGCTGAAGAACACCACCAGCAGCAACAGCACCACCCCGGCGACCAGTGTCGACAGGCGCGTGCGGCCACCGGATTTCACGTTGATCACCGATTGGCCGATCATCGCGCAGCCGGCCATACCGCCGAACAGGCCAGAGGCGATGTTGGCGACGCCCTGGCCCTTGCACTCGCGGTTCTTGTCGCTGCCGATGTCGGTCAGCTCGTCGACGATGGTCGCGGTCATCAGCGACTCCAGCAGGCCGACCACTGCCAGCGCGGCGGAATACGGGAAGATGATCGCCAGGGTCTCGAAGGTCAGCGGCACCTGCGGCCAGAGGAAGACCGGCAGAGTATCGGGCAGCTCGCCCATGTCGCCGACGGTGCGGATATCCAGGCCCAGGTAGATCGCCACCGCGGTCATCGAAAGGATGCACACCAGCGGCGAAGGAATGACCTTGCCGAGCTTCGGCACACGGGGGAACAGGTAGATGATGCCCAAGCCCCCCGCCGTCATCGCGTAGACGTGCCAGGTGACGTTGGTCAGCTCCGGCAGCTGGGCCATGAAGATCAGGATCGCCAGGGCGTTGACGAAGCCGGTGACCACCGAGCGCGAGACGAAGCGCATCAGCGAACCGAGCCGCAGGTAGCCGGCGCCGATCTGCAGCACACCGCACAACAGCGTCGCCGCCAGCAGGTACTGCAGGCCGTGCTCGCGCACCAGCGTCACCATCAGCAGCGCCATGGCACCGGTAGCGGCCGAGATCATGCCCGGGCGGCCGCCGACGAACGCGATCACCACCGCGATGCAGAACGACGCGTACAGGCCGACCCGCGGGTCGACCCCGGCAATGATGGAAAAGGCGATGGCCTCGGGAATCAGCGCCAGGGCCACGACGAGCCCGGACAGCAGGTCGCCACGGACGTTGGAGAACCAGTTCTGTTTGAGTGTATGCAACATCGGTATATCCAGAGCAAAAGCACCGACTTGCAGACCACGGGAATGGCCGGCAGCGATACAAGGCGAGTTTTCAGTTCGGAATTCGATCAGCTGTCCATGCATGGGACGGACAGCAGCGTACGACCGCCTCCATGACAGGCAGTCGCAGGGTGACGCGGGGGGCGGAGCGCTATGGCGGACTGGGCAGCCAGGTCATGGGCGATACGGGCTCTCGTCGGGGACTATTTAGCGGAAGAATCGTGCCAGGGGCCGGCATTCTATTCGCAATGGCCCCGCTTTGACGACCGCCAGGGTCCTCTAGAACCAGAAATCATCCAGATCAGTGAAGCCCCAGGCGGCTGGATCTTCCCGGCCGACGATGCGGTCGCTGCAGTGCCTGCTGGACAGACCCAGCTCCGCCGCCCGGCGTCAACGCAGGCAACCAGCACCATTCGGGAATCGCCGCTTCGGCGGCAGGCAGCACGGCATGCCCGCGCTCGGGCCAAGCCATCTCGTCCTGCACAGGGCCCGGCTTTCGCTTAACATCGTCGCCTCCTTCCGCGAGCGCCACAGGCCTGCAATGTCCAGCCGTCTGCGTGTCATCCTGATCGTTGCGCTGATCCTCGTCGGCCTGCTGCTCAGCATGTACTGGGCCGGCCGCCTCGCCGAGGAGCGCGCCTGGGCCGAGCGCGGCCAGGAAGCACGCGGGCAGCTGGAGCTCTATGCCCAGGCGATCCATACCCAGGTCGAACGCTTCCGCTCGGTGCCGGCGTTGCTGGCACTGGACAGCGACATCCAGGCCCTGCTCGCCGCGCCTAACGACCAGCAACTGCGCAAGCGGCTCAATCGGCGCCTGGAGCAGCAGAACCATGCGGCCGGTTCCTCGGTGCTGTATTTGCTCGACCGCCAAGGCGAAACCATCGCCGCCAGCAACTGGCGCGACTGGAGCAGCTTCGTCGGCTACAACTACGCCTTCCGCCCGTATTTCCGCGATGCGCTGGCGAACGACAGCGGCCGCTACTTCGCCGTCGGCGTGACCACCGGCATCCCCGGCTACTTCCTCTCCAGTTCGGTGAAGAATGCCGCCGGCGAGGTGATCGGCGTGCTGGTGGTCAAGCTCGAACTGGAAGACATGCAGCGCAGCTGGGCCGGCCAGTCGGGCATCCTGCTGATCGCCGATTCGCTGGACATCGTCATCCTCACCAACCGCCCCGCCTGGCGCTTCCGCCACCTGCGCCCGCTCAGCGACGAGGTACGCAGCCGCCTGGTGGCTGCCCGCCGCTACGCCGAGCAGACCCTGCAGCCGTTGCAGAGCACGCGCCTGCAAGCGCTCGGCGAAGGCAGCGAGCGGCGCCAGGTGGACGGTCCCGACGGGCGGCGCGACTATCTCTGGCAAAGCCTGCAGTTGCCGGAAGAGGACTGGACCCTGCACCTGCTGCAGGAACCGCAGTCGGTGGTCGCCAGTGTGCGCAGCTATCGCCTGGCCGCCGCCGGCGTGTGGATGACCCTGGCCTTCCTGCTGCTCTACCTGGCCCAGCGGCGCAAGACCCGCCGCGTCGAGCAGCGCAGCCGCAGCGAACTGGAACGGCTGGTGCACGAGCGCACCCGCGAGCTGCGCACCGCCCAGGACGAGCTGGTGCACGCCGCGCGCATGGCCGCGCTGGGGCAGATGTCCGCCGCCCTCGCCCACGAGATCAACCAGCCGCTGACGGCCCTGCGCATGCAGCTGGCCAGCCTGCGTCTGCTGCTCGACAGCGGCCGCGACACCGAGGTGCGCGAAGGCCTGGGCCACGTCGAGGGGCTGCTCGAACGCATGGCCGCGCTGACCGGCCACCTGAAGACCTTCGCCCGCAAGAGCCCGGCCGGGCTGCCCCAGCGCCTGAGCCTGGCCGAGGTGCTGGAGCAGGCGCTGCAGTTGCTGGTACCGCGCATCCGCAGCGAGCAGGTCGAGGTGTTCCGCCAGGTACCGGCCGAGGCCTGGGTCAGCGGCGATGCCATCCGCCTCGAGCAGGTGCTGATCAACCTGCTGCACAACGCCCTGGACGCCATGGCCGAACGGCCGCAGCGGCGCCTGCGCATCCTCTGCCAGCGCGTCGGCGACGCTTGGCGGCTCAGCGTCGCCGACAATGGCGGCGGCATCGCCGGCGAGCACCTGGAGCAGGTGTTCGAACCCTTCTTCACCACCAAGCCGGTGGGCCAGGGCCTCGGCCTGGGCCTGGCGGTGTCCTACGGCATCGTCCGCGATCTCGGCGGCAGCTCGAGGCGCACAACGACGACCAGGGTGCGGTGTTCACCCTGACATTGCCGGCTGTCGAGCTGCACGCCGCCGGGTAAACTGCCGCGGCGAGCGGCCGAGCGAGGATCGACAATGGGCGGGCAGGTAATCTTCATCGACGACGAGGCGGCGATCCGCCAGGCGGTGCAGCAATGGCTGGAGCTGTCCGGCTTCAGCGTGCGCACCTTCGCCCGCGCCCGCGACGGGCTGGCGGCGCTCGGCCGCGACTTCCCCGGCGTACTGATCAGCGACGTGCGCATGCCTGACCTCGACGGCCTCGGCCTGCTGGAACAGCTGGTGGCGCTGGATGCCGACCTGCCGGTGATCATGGTCACCGGCCACGGCGACGTGCCCATGGCGGTGCAGGCGCTGCGCCAGGGTGCCTACGACTTCATCGAGAAACCCTTCACCCCCGAGCGCCTGCTCGACAGCGTGCGCCGCGCCATGGACAAGCGCCGGCTGGTCTGCGAGAACCGCCAACTGCGCGAGCAGTTCGCCCGCAAGGGGCGCATCGAATCGCAGCTGCTCGGCGTCTCGCGGGCCATGGAAACCCTGCGCCGGCAGGTGCTGGAACTGGCCGGCACCGACGTCAACGTGCTGATCCGCGGCGAGACCGGCAGCGGCAAGGAACAGGTCGCGCGCTGCCTGCACGACTTCAGCCCGCGTGCCGGCGGCCCCTTCGTCGCGCTCAACTGCGCGGCGATCCCCGAGACCATCTTCGAGAGCGAGCTGTTCGGCCACGAGAGCGGCGCCTTCACCGGCGCCCAGGGCAAGCGCATCGGCCGCATCGAGCACGCCGCCGGCGGCACGCTGTTTCTCGACGAGATCGAGAGCATGCCGCTGGCGCAGCAGGTCAAGCTGCTGCGCGTGCTGCAGGAAAAGAGCCTGGAGCGGCTGGGCTCCAACCGCAGCATCGCGGTCGACCTGCGGGTGATCAGCGCGGCCAAGCCGGACCTGCTCGAGGAAGTGCGCGGCGGGCGTTTCCGCGAGGACCTGCTGTACCGGCTGAACGTCGCCGAGCTGCACATCCCGCCATTGCGCGAGCGCCGCGAGGACATTCCGCTGCTGTTCGAGCACTTCGTCCAGCAGGCCGCCCAGCGCCATGGCCGCGAGGCGCCGCCGGTGACCCCCGGCGAGCTGGCGCAGCTGCTCGCCCATGACTGGCCGGGCAACGTGCGCGAGCTGATCAACGCCGCCGAACGCCACGCCCTCGGCCTCAGCGCCCCGGCACCGACCGGCAGCGGCGGCCAGTCGCTGGCCGAACAGATGGAAGCCTTCGAGGCGCAGTGCCTGCACAGCGCCCTGCAGCAATGCAAGGGCAACATCGCCGAGGTCATGGCCCTGCTGCAGCTGCCGCGGCGCACCCTCAACGAGAAGATGCAGCGCCATGGCCTGAGCCGCGGCGACTATCTGCCGGCGGGCAGCATGGACAGCTGATCCTCCGCTAGCTCCTACGAGAAGCAGTTCCGAAAAGCCGGTGCGCATGCTGATCGCTCCCATGCTCCGTGTCGCTGGGCGCAGAGCGTCCACAGCAGGCTCCCACGCTGGAGCGTGGGAGCCCTCGGCCTGACGCAGCTACGCCAAGTCATCCAGCCGCTGCTGCAGGAAGCGCCGCTCCGGTTCCAGCCGCACCAGTTGCAGGGCCGTACGGTAGGCTTCGCGGGCCTCGTCGATACGCATCAATCGCCGCAGCAGATCGGCGCGGGCGGCGTGACTCAGGTGATAGTCGCGCAGCTCGCCACGTGCCAGCAGCGCGTCCACCAGGCGCAGGCCGGCTGCCGGGCCGTCGCGCATCGCCACGGCCACCGCGCGGTTCAGCTCCACCACCGGCGAGGGGGCCAGGCCGAGCAGCACGTCGTAGAGACGGACGATCTGCGCCCAGTCGGTCTGCGCCGCGCTCGGCGCCTCGGCATGCACGGCGACGATCGCCGCCTGCAGCGCATAGGACCCGGAGTCGCCGCTGGCCAGGGCGCGGCGCACCAGCAGCGAACCCTCGGCGATCAGCCGCCGATCCCAGGCGCTGCGGTCCTGCTCCTCCAGCCGCACCAGTTCGCCGGCCGCATCGGTACGCGCGGCGCGGCGTGCCTCGTGCAGCAGCATCAGCGCCAGCAGGCCCATCACCTCGGCATCGGGCAGCAGCTCCAGCAGCAACCGGCCGAGGCGGATGGCTTCCGCGCACAGGTCGGCACGGGTCAGCGACGCTCCCGCCGAGGCCGAATAGCCCTCGTTGAACACCAGGTAGATCACCCGCAGCACGCTGTCGAGCCGCGCCGGCAGTTCCTCGCGCTCCGGCACACGATAGGGGATCTGCGCGTCGCGGATCCGCGCCTTGGCGCGCACGATGCGCTGGGCGATGGTGGCGGGTGCGGCGAGGAAGGCCCGCGCGATCTCCTCGGTGGTCAGGTCGCAGACTTCGCGCAGGGTCAGCGCCACGCGCGCATCGGCCGGCAGCGCCGGGTGGCAGCAGGTGAAGATCAGCCGCAGACGATCGTCTTCCACCTCGTCGAGCTCCGCTTCATGCGCCTCGTCCTCCAGTTGCTCGGCCAGCAGCCGCAGCGAGGCGTCGAATCGCGCGCGCCGGCGCAGGGCGTCGATGGCCTTGAAGCGCCCGGCGGACACCAGCCAGGCACGCGGGCTGTCCGGCACGCCGTCGCGTGGCCACTGCTGCAGCGCCGCGGCGAAGGCATCGTGCAAGGCCTCCTCGGCGCGATCGAAGTCGCCCAGCAGGCGGATCAGGGTCGCCAGCACCCGGCGCGACTCGGCGCGGTAGATCGCCTCGACCACCGCCGTCGCGGCTTGTCCGCTGCAGCGCATGTCAGCGCTGCGGCAACTGGCGCAGCGGGCGCACCTCGACGCAGCCGAGCGTCGCCGGTGGAATCTTCGCGGCGATGGCCTCGGCCTCGGCCTGATCGACCGCCTCGATCAGGTAGAAGCCGGCCAACTGCTCGCGGGTTTCGGCGAACGGTCCATCGACCACCGTGGCGACGCCGTCGCGGACCCTCACCGTGCGCGCCGTGCGCACCGCCTGCAAGGGTTCGCCGGCAAGCATGTGGCCGCTAGCACGCAGCGCCTCGCCACAGGCCAGGCAGCGCGCGACCAGCGCCTGCCACTGTTCGTCGCTCATCTCGTCGACACGCTGCTCGTCGTAATAGATCAGGCACAGGTATTTCATGACGCTCTCCGTCTGCCGGGCACGGAGAAAAGCTAGCAGCCGGCAGCCGGATGCGCGTCGACGGGCGACGAATACCGCTCAACTCGCCCGTTGCTGGCCGGACGACGGCTCTTGCGACATGCAGACCTGGCCGGTTTCCATATCGAAGGGCATCGAGAAATGCTCGTGGATGACCTTCCAGTCGCCGCCGCGCCGGGCCCAGACCCGGGTGCCGCGCATCCAGCCGGTCTGCATTTCGCCCTCGGCGTTGGGCCCGCCGCAATGGTTGAGCATGCGGCTGTAGGCCAGGTCGCCGCCCACCGTCACGTGCAGCTCGTGGGTCTCGAAAAAGCCCTCGCCCTGGCAGAACTCGAAGCAGCGCTGCCAGTGCGCGCGGTACTCGTCCACGCCCTTGAATTGCAGCGCCCCGATCGCGTCGAAGGCGACCAGGTCGTCGGCGTACTGGGCCATGATCCGGTCCAGGTCCTTGGCCTTGGTGTCGCGCTCGAACGCCTCGTGGAGCTGGCGGATGCGGCTTTCGTCCTGGCGGATGTCGTGTGTCATGTCCATCTCCTGTCTCGTGGTTAGGGGTCATTGACTGGTCGAGCGGCGTTCACGCGAATCGACAGGCCGGATGGATTTTTTTTCAATCGCACGGCGCTTGAGCCAGGCCGAGCGTGCAGCGCCTGCAAGCGGTGCGCGCGGTATTCCCCAGCCGGCAAATGGCCATTCTCAATCTGAACACTGTTGCGAATTATTATCATTCGATTATCCTAGGCGACTACCCATGCCGCTCGCCCCGCCGGCGGCATACCTCCTCGCACACTTCACACGCCCAGTCAGGCCTCACCATGTCCAGCCTTCGCCTCCCTCGTAAAACAGGTGCCGCCTCCGCCCTGCTGCCCGTCTGCCTTGTCGCCAGCTTCGCCGGTGCCCCGGCCATGGCGCAGCAATCCGCCACCCCGCCCTCGGACGAGGTGCAAACGGCCGAAGGACAGGCCAGCCAGCGCAGCGAGCCGCTCGAGCTGCCGGAAACCGAAGTGGTCGCCAGCGCCGACGCCTCGGCCGACGGCCTGACCCAGCCCTACGCCGGTGATCAGGTTGCCCGCGGCGGGCGGGTGGGCATCCTGGGCAACCGCGACTACATGGAAACGCCGTTCACCTCGACGTCCTACACCTCGCAGCTGATCCAGGACCAGCAGGCACGCAGCGTCTCCGACGTGCTGCAGAACGACCCCTCGGTGCGCGTCGCCCGCGGCTTCGGTAACTTCCAGGAGCTGTACGTGGTGCGCGGTTTCCCGGTCTACTCCGACGACATCTCCTACAACGGCCTCTATGGCCTGCTGCCGCGCCAGTACGTGGCCGCCGAGTTCATTGAGCGTGTGGAAGTGTTCCGCGGCGCCAACACCTTCCTCAATGGTGCGGCGCCGGGTGGCAGCGGCATCGGCGGGGCGATCAACATCCTGCCCAAGCGCGCGCCGAACGAGCCGCTGACGCGCCTGACCGTCGGTGCCGAAAACGGTGGCCAAGCCATGACCCACGCTGACATCGCCCGTCGCTTCGGCGACGAGGAGCGCTTCGGCGTGCGCCTGAACGCGGCCAAGCGCGCTGGCGAGACCACGGTCGAGGATGAAGACCGCACCCTGGATATGTTCGCCCTGGGTCTGGATTACCAGGGCGACAACTTCCGCCTGTCCGCCGACATCGGTCACCAGTACCACTTCATCGACAGCCCACGCCCGAGCGTGACGCCCAGCGGCGGCATACCCAGCGCGCCGGATGCCGAGGACAACTTCGCCCAGTCCTGGACCTATTCGAAGGAGAAGCAGACTTTCGGCACCTTCCGCGCCGAATACGACTTCTCCGATGCCGTCACCGGCTGGCTCGCAGCCGGCGTGCGTGAGGGCGAGGAAAAGAATCGGTTGGCAAGCATGACTGCAGGCAGTTCGGGCGCCGGCACCTTCTACCGCTTCGACAACGTGCGTGAGGAGGAGGTATTCACCAGTGAAGTAGGCCTGCGCGCCCGCGGCCGGACCGGCGACGTCTCCCACGAATGGGTGATGTCGGCGGCCATGTTCGATCTGGAAGCGCGCAACGCCTATGCCATGTCAGGCAACTATGCAGCGGATATCTACCAGCCGTTCGCAGTCGCAATGCCGGATGCGGTCTGGATTGGCGGTTCGATGTCCAACCCCAACGTCACCGAGCGTACCCACACCCAGAGTCTGGCCATCGCCGATACCCTGGGCTTCATGGATGACCGCCTGCTGGTGACCCTCGGCGCGCGCCGCCAGGGTATCGAAGCCAAGAGCTACGACTACAACAGCGGTGATCGCCTGTCCTCCTACAACCGCTACAAGAACAGCCCGGTCGCTGGCGTGGTGTATCAACTGACCGACGAAGTTTCGCTCTATGCCAACTACATCGAAGGCTTGGTCAAAGGCGATATCGCACCGGCGACCAGCGGAGGCGTTGCCATCATCAATGCCGGCGAAGCGCTGGAGCCTATGTTTCGGAACAGACCGAGGTAGGCATCAAGTATGACGGCGGCAACCTCGGCGGCAGCCTGGCGCTATTCACCACCGAGCGCCCGTTCAGCACCGTGGAAAACGGTGTGTTCACCGATGGTGGCGAGCAGCGCAACCGCGGCATCGAGCTGTCGGTGTTCGGTGAGCCGGCCTACGGCGTACGCCTGTTGGGCGGCCTGACCCTGCTGGATGCGGAACTGACCAGCACCCAGGATGGGGTCAACGAGGGCAACCGCGCCATCGGCGTGCCGCGCACCCAGGCGAACATCGGTGGCGAATGGGACGTACCCGGCACCAATGGCCTGACCCTGACCAGCCGGGTCGTCTACACCAGCAGCCAGTACGCCGACACGGCCAACGATATGGAAGCACCTTCCTGGACCCGCCTGGACCTCGGCGCGCGCTACCGCATGGTCATCGATGACCGTGACGTGACCCTGCGTGCCCGCCTGGATAACGTGACCGGCCGCGACTACTGGGCCTCGGTGGGTGGCTATCCGAATGCCAACTACCTCGTCCTCGGCGCCCCACGCACCCTCTCGCTCAGCGCCACGGTCGACTTCTGATGCGGGCAGCCGCTCTGCGCCGCTGGGGCTGGGTCCACAAGTGGTCCAGCCTCGTCTGCACGCTGTTCATCCTGCTGCTGTGCCTGACCGGCCTGCCGCTGATCTTCTCCCACGAGATCGACCACCTGAGCGGCGCCGAGATCGAGGCGCCGCCGATGCCGGAAGGCACGCCGCACGCCCCGCTCGACCAGATCGCCGCGGCGGCGGTGCGTGCCTATCCGGGGCTGGTGCCGCTGTACTTCTTCGCCGAGGAGGACGCGCCGGATCTCTGGTACGTCAAGCTCGACACCCGGGTCGACACCGATGAAAGCGCATCGACGCTGGTCATGGCCGACGCCCGCAGCGCCGAGGTGCTCGGCGCGCCGGCGTTCGACGAAGGCTTCATGAGCGTGATGTACCGCCTGCACGTCGACCTCTACGCCGGGCTGCCGGGCAAGCTGTTCCTCGGCTTCATGGGCCTCTTGCTGGTGGTGGCGATCGTCTCCGGCGTGGTGCTCTACGCGCCCTTCATGCGCAAGCTGCGTTTCGCCGAGGTGCGCCGTGAACGGGCGCCGCGCACGCGCTGGCTGGACCTGCACAACCTGCTCGGCATCGTCACGCTGGTCTGGGCGCTGGCGGTGGGCTTCACCGGGGTGATCAACACCTGGGCGGACCTGATCTTCAAGAGCTGGCAGGCCGACCAGGTGCGTGCGCTGCAGGCCGGTGAGACGCGGGTGCTGCTCGCAGCCGATGCCAGCGGCGCGCCGGCCGTCGACGGCTCGCTACAGGCGGCGGTGGACCGCGTACTGGCGGCCGCACCGGGCATGGCGGTGGCGATGATCGCCTACCCCGGCACCCTGCGCGCGACGCCCGAACACGTGGCGGTGATCCTCAGCGGCGACACGCCGCTGACCTCGCGGCTGACCCAGGCGCTACTGGTGGACCCGGCCAGCGGCGAAGTGCTCGAAGCCAGCGCCCGCCCGTGGTACGTCACCGCCCTGCAGTTGTCCGAGCCGCTGCATTTCGGCGACTACGGCGGCCTGCCGCTGAAGCTGCTGTGGGCGCTGCTGGACATCCTCACCATCGTCGTACTGGGCAGCGGCCTGTACCTCTGGCTCAAGCGCGGCCCCGCGCAGGTGCAGGCATGATGCGCATCTGGGCATGGCCGATCGTCGTCGCCCTGTTGTCGGTCCTCGGCCTGGTCGCCGGGCTGGTCTCAGAGGGCCTGGGCGACTGGCTGAGCTGGGCCGCACTCGGCGTGCCGGTGGTGATCGGCTGCCATGGCCTGGTACGTGGCCGGGCCTCGAAGCCAGAACGAGGCGCCGCCGCCCGGATCGGAAAGCAGCAGGCGCGGTCTTAGTCTGCACGACCGTCGCGGAGACTCCGCATGCGCCCACGCCGCCTGCCATATCGCATGGCGCTCGCCGCGACCCTGGCCCTGAGCATCCCGGGAATCGCAGCACCCATGTCCCACGTCCTGATCGGCAGCTACACCCATGACAGCGGCAGCCCGGGCATCCACCGCCTGCGCTTCGACGCCGAGCACGGCCAGCTGCAGCCGCTGCAGACCGTCGCCAGCCACAACCCGTCCTGGCTGGTGCTGGACCAGCAGCGCCGCCGGCTCTACGCCACCAACGAGAACGGCCCCGGGCATCCCGACCCGGGCGGTCGGGTCAGCGCCTTCGCCATCGGCGACGACGGCGAGCTGCGACCGCTGGGCCAGGCCAGCACGCTCGGCGACGAGCCGACCCACGCCAGCCTGAGCATCGATGGCCGCTACCTGTTCGTAAGCAACTACGGCTCGCGGGAGAATCCCGGCGGCAACCTGACGGTGCTCCCGCTCGATACGCAGGGCCGGCCGCAGCCGGTGACGCAACTCGCCGCGCACCGACCCAGCGGCGTGCACCCCGAACGCCAGCGCTCGGCCCACGTGCATTCGGCGGTGCCGTCGCCCGACGGCCGCCGATTGTTCGTCAGCGACCTGGGCGCCGACCGGGTGTTCGTCTACCGCTACGGTCCGGCCAATGCCGAACGGCCGTTGCAACCGGCCGAGCCGGCGAGCATCGAACTGCCGCCCGGCAGCGGGCCACGTCATCTGGTATTCAGCCCGGACGGTCGTCAGGCCTATCTGACCCTCGAGCTCAGTGCCCAGGTGGCGCGCTTCGCGCACGCCGATGGCCAGTTGATCCGGCGCCAGTTGATCGACCTCGCGGAGCCCGGCACGAGCGAAGCCCATTCGCCGGGCGCCATCCACACCTCGGCCGACGGGCGCTTTCTCTACGTCAGCGACCGCGGCGACTACAACCACATCATCGTCTTCGCCATCGAGGCCGACGGCGCGCTGCGCGAGATCCAGCGCCGCGCCAGCGAAGGTCGCGAGCCACGGGAGTTCGCCATCACGCCGGACGGGCGCTTCCTGCTGGTGGCCAACCAGCTCAGCGACAGCCTGGTGCTGCTGCGCCGCGACCCGGACAGCGGCCTGCTGGGCGAGACGCTGCAGACCCTGCCCGTCGGGCGGCCGTCGGACATCAAGTTCGTCGAGTGATCGACACCGCGGATGACGAGGGCTGCTTTTGCTCTTGTGGGAGCGCCGACCCCGGCGCGAGCTTTTAGCTTCGGGCAGGCCTACGGCCCGCATCGCCGCGGGGGCGCGGCTCCTACAACAATGGTGCGTGGAGGATGGACCTGGGCACGACCTGCTTCCGCTTTGTGTGGGAGGGCCGACCTCGGCGCGAGCTTTTAGCTTCGGGCAGGCCTACGGCCCGCATCGCCGCGGGGGCGCGGCTCCTACAGCCATGATGCGTGGAGGATGGACCTGTGCACGGCCTGCTCCGCTTTTTGTGGGAGGGCCGACCTCGGCGCGAGCTTTTAGCTTCGGGCAGGCCTACGGCCTGCATCGCCGCGGGGACGCGGCTCCTACAACAATGATGCGCGGAGGATGGACCTGGGCACGACCTGCTTCCGCTTTGTGTGGGAGGGCCGACCTCGGCGCGAGCTTTTAGCTTCGGGCAGGCCTACGGCCCGCATCGCCGCGAGGGCGCGGCTCCTACACAGTCATGATGCGCAGCTGATCGGCCGTGTTAAGAGCAGGCTGACGTTCAGGACAGCAGGCTGACCACCGCGAAGCGGCTGATGTTGGCCTGGGCGACCACCGTCTGGGTCACCGCGGCGTAGCTGGAGGGGCTGCGCTGCATGAGGTCGAACACCGAGCGGGAGAAATCCTGGGCCCATTGGCGCTCGTCGGCATCGGCCTGGCGGGCGAGGAACTCGCGAATCTCGCGCTGGCGCTGGCCGAGCTGCTCGCGTAGCGCGGTGACCTTCTCCAGCCCGGCGACCACCGAGTCGAGCAGGCGGCGCAGCTCGCGGAACGAATCGAGCTGCAGCTCTTCGGGGAAGGCCAGCAGCTGCTCTTCCTGGCTCTGCAGCCGCTGGAAGCCACCCTTGGCGAACAGCTTGCCCTCGCCCTGCACCGCCAGCTGGCCCTTGAGCTGCTGCCAGTCGCTCTCGCGCGCGGAGAACCTGAGCCGGCCATGGTCGTCGAGTTCGGCGCGGATACCGGCCTGGCCGAGAGTGGCATTGAAGCGCCGGAGGATCTGCTCGTCGCCGAGCTCGTCATCGAGCACCACCGCCACCGGCTCGGCCAGCTGGCGGCCGCCGCTGAACAGCAGCGTCTCGCGCCCGGACTGGCGGATGGTCTCCAGCGAATCCAGCCCCTGCAGGCTGAAGCGGCTGCGCACCGGTTCGCTGAGGCGCAGTTTGAGGTTGGCATCCAGGGAATGGGCGGAGCGCGTGCCACGCTCCTTGAGCAGTTCGCCGACCTGCTGCACGGCATGCCGGATGGCTTCCTGGCCAGCGGCCTGGCTGGGCGAGCCGAGCTCGCGGCTGAGGCTGAGCTTGAGCTGCGAAAGGCGCCCGTGCAGATCGTTCAGGTAGCTCTCGGCGGACTGCATCGAGGACAGCTGCTGGTTGAGCTGCAGGCTGAAGCTGGTGCTCTTCTTGTGGCCGGCCTCGGCGAGCGCGGTATCGCCCGACACGGCGGCACGCCGGGCGTCGGCCGCAGGAGCGTCGGGCACCAGCGCCTGCCGGCGCTCCTGAGGGCTGATTGCGGAAACAGCGGGTAGCTGCTTGCCAATCTTCATTCACGCATCCTCGCCTCAGAGCATCCCGAACAGGGTCAGGCCGTTGATTTTCAGATAGGTCTTCTGGGTCGCCTGCAGCGACAGCTGGTAGTTGTTCAGGTCGATGCTGGCACCGGCGTAGTCCAGTCGCGACAGTTCGCCATCGATCTTCTGGTTCACCAGCGAGACGTCCTCGTTGCTGCTGCTGAGCAGGGTCAGGGTGTTCTGCCGGCCGCCGAGATCGGTGACTGCGCCGAGCAGCCGGCCATGGGTGGCGTCGAGGTTGTCCATGGTCGCGGTGATCTGCGCGCGCACGGCCGGGTCGCTGGAGTCCAGCGCCGGGTCCTTGAGCGTCTGCACCAGCGCATGCAGGTCGTTGAGCATGCCCACGCCGGCACCGAAGATCTGCGCCGCGGTGACGTTCTCTTCCACCAGCACGCCGTTGGCCACCGCCGCCTGGCGATGCTGGTCATTGCCCCGCAGCACGTAGCATCGCCGACCAGGGCGATCGCCGGCTGGTTGGAACGGGTGCCGGAGAACAGGTAGCGGCCTTCCTCGTCACGCACGTTGGCGAAGCTGAGTACGGTGTTTTCCAGCGACTCCAGCTCGTTGGCGATGGCCGACAGGTCCTCGTCGGTATTGCTGCCGTTGGCCGCCCACAGCAGCAGGTCGCGGATGCTCAGCATGCTGTCGGAGGCCGCCTTGAGATTGGCCTCTTGCTTGGACAGGTTGCCGGAAACGTTGGCGATATTGGTGCGGTACTGCGTCAGGCTGGCTTCCTCGCGCTGGATGCGCAGCACGCGGACCGCCGAGATCGGGTCATCGGACGGCAGCAGCATGCGCTCGCCGCTGGCCATCTGCTGCATCAGCTTGCCGAGCTTCTCGGAGCTGTTGTTCAGCGAGCCGTGCATCATGGCGGTGATCTGGGCGTTGGAAATACGCATGGTGTCTTCTCGTCAGTCGGCTCAGAACATTGCCAGTACGGCGTTGAACAGATCGTTGGAGGTGCTGATGACCTTCATGTTGGCCTGGTAGGCCTGCTCGTAGGCCATCAGGTTGACCGCTTCCTCGTCCAGGTTCACCGCGCTGACGCTGTCGCGCTGGGCCTGGGCCTGCTCGGCGACGGTGGTCGCGGCGGCCAGGTCGGCCTGGTTCTGCCGGCTGGCGCTACCGACGCGGCCGACCAGCCCGGCATAGGCATCGTTGAGCGGCACCTGGCTGCCGGCGACGTCGATACTGGCCGACTTGAGCTCCAGCAGCGCCAGCAGGTTCTCGTTGTTGCCGACTTCGCCGGTGCCGCTCTGCCCGGCGGAGGAGAAGGCCAGCTGTTCCGGGGTCAGCGCGGTTACCGCGAGCATGCCGCTGGTGCTGCCGGGGGTGTAGACGAACAGCGGCTGGCCCGGATTGCCATTGAGGTCGAAGCCGCCGGCGAGGGTGTCGTTGACCCTCTGCGCCAGCGCAGCGGCCATGTCGTGCAGGTCGGCCTGGGCCGGGCGCAGCGCATCGTATTCCATGTCGTAAAGGGCACCGAGCGAACCGCCGAGGCCGTCCTGCACCAGCGGGAAGGTGGTCTTGGCGAACACCAGGCTCAGCTCCTGCTCGCCGGCCAGGTTCTGCTCCACCCGCAACTGGCCGGCCGTGGTGCCCGCCACCAGCGGCTGGCCGTTGGCCAGGGACACGGTCAGCGTGCCGTCGGCCACTTCCTGCACGCGGATGCCGGCGTACTGACTGAGGTCCTTGATCAGGTTCTCGCGGTAGTCGCGCAGCGTGGCGGTATCCTGCCCGGCCGACTCCATCCGCAGGATTTCAGCATTCAACTCGGCGATGTTGCCGGACAGCCCGTTGATCTCGCTGACCATCGCCACCCGCTGGCCCTGCAGGGCGTTGAGCTGGGTGCCGATATTGGTGTTCAGGCCGTTGAAGCGCTGCGCCAGCTGCTTGGCCTCGCCGATGATCTGCTGGCGCAGGGCGATGGATTCGGGCGTCGAGCTGGCTTCGCTGAGCGCGGCGAAGAAGTTGTCGAGGCCGACGCTGACACTGGAGCCTTCACTGTGGATCAGGCCTTCCAGCGCAGTCAGGTACTGCTGGCTGGTGCCGTAGTAGTTCTTCTCGGTGCTGGCGCGCCACAGCTGCTGGTTCTGGAAATCGTTGGACAGCCGGCGAATGCCACTGACCTGGACGCCGCCGCCGATGCTGGTGGCGCTCTGCCCGCCGAGCGAATGCAGCTCCGGGGCGAGGCGGCTGAAGCCGGGGGTGTTGACGTTGGCGATGTTCTGTCCGGTCGCCGTAAGGGCGATCTGCGAAGCGCGGACCCCGCTGTAGCCAATCTGACTCAAGACACTCACGACAGGACTTCCTTCGATTCGATGCGGATCGGTTGGGCGAACGCCAGCGAAAGATGGCGGCCGGCAACCGCTGTATTTCCATGCAAGGCGACCGGATCGCCCGCGCGGTTAAGCGACGCCGCCTGCGACCAGCGCGGATGCCCCGGCAGCACGCGCCCCTCGGTATCGTGCAGCGGCGCGCTGGCCTGCAGATCGTCGAGAATATTGCGCGTGTAGTCGCGGGTTTCCTGGAAGGGGATCTTCTGGATCCAGCTGGCCGCATCGATCTCGCCGCGGCGCGGGTCGCCATGGTTCTTCAGCCACTCGTCGACCTTGCCGGGGCCGGCGTTGTAGGCGGCCAGCGCCAGCGCCTGGTGACCGTCGTAGCGCTCGAGCAGCTTGTTCAGGTAGGCGCTGCCCAGGCGCTTGTTGTACTCGGCATCGCTGGTCAGCCGCGCTTCGTCGAAGGGCAGACCAAGCTCGGCGGCCATGTCGCGGGCGGTGCCGGGCATCAGTTGCATCAGGCCGCGAGCACCCTTGGGCGAGACGGCGGCGACGTCACCGCTGGACTCCTGCTTGATGACGCTGTCCACCAGCGCACGAAATCCCGCCTTGCTCGCCGCCCAGGCATTGTCCAGCGCCTCGACGCCGCGCTGCCAGGTGCCGCGCAGCGCATGCTGGCCGCCCTGCCCGACACTGGCCAGACCGAGCGCGGCAGGTGCCGGCGCGGTGCCGTCAAGGCCGCCGGAGAGCTGCTGCACCAGCATGTCGGCGATGCCGGTCTGACGCTTGCCGGCCAGGGTTTCGGCCAGCACTTCGTCGTAGAAGTCGCGCATGGTGTCCAGCTCGCGGCTGCGCATCGGGTTGCCGGCCGACAGCACGTCGCCGGCCTTGCGCATCTGCTTGAGGATCTGTTGCAGGAACATGGCTTCGAACTGTTCGGAAACCATCTCCAGCTGCTCACGGCGCGCGGCGCTCGGACCATCGTGGCGCGCGCGCATGGCATTGAGGTGGTGCGGTAGGGAAACGATGCTCATCCGGCAAGAACCTATTCAAATCTGCTGCGCTTCGGTCCTGCTTCGTTGAAAACAGGCTGGGGCGCCAGCCCGGTCAAAATGCTCATTTACAGCCGTAAACTGCGCTTCTTCGCCTGTTTTCGCCTCGCAGGCCTCTAGCTCGCGAGACTTGAACAGGCTGGATCGCCAGCCCGGTCTGTTACATCACGATCAGTTCGGCGTTCAGCGCGCCGGCGCGTTCCAGCGACTGGAGGATGCTCATCACGTCATCCGGGGTCGCGCCCAGGCTGTTGATGGTGTTGATGATGCTTTCCAGGCTGGCGCCTTCCGGCCACTTGAACATGGCCTTGCGATCCTGTTCGACCGACACGTCCGATTGCGGCACCACGGCGGTCTGGCCCTGGGAGAAGGGGCCGGGCTGGCTGACCTGGGGCCGCTCGCTGATGGTCACGGTGAGCGAGCCATGGGCCACCGCGGCGGCCTTCACGCGCACGCCCTCGCCGACCACCACGGTACCGGTGCGGCTGTTGAACACCACCTTCGGCCGCACGCGACCTTCTTCCACGTCCAGACGTTCGAGCATCGCCATGAAGCTCATGCGCTGGGTGCTGGTGACCGGCGCGCGAATCGACACCTTGGTGGCATTGAGCGCGGTGGCGGTGCCCTTGCCGAAGTAGCCATCGACCGCATCGACCACGCGGGTGACGGTCTGGAAGCTCGGCTGACGCACGTTGAGCATCACCTCCGGGCGCTCGCTGAAGTCGGTGGGAATCATCCGCTCCACCGTCGCGCCGTTGGGGATCAGGCCGCTGTTGGAGGTGTTGATCGCCACCTTGGAACCGCTGGCGCCCTCGGCATTCACCCCGCCGACCACCAGCGCGCCCTGGGCCACGGCATAGACCTCGCCGTCGACACCCTGCAGCGGGGTCATCAGCAGTTGGCCGCCGCGCAGGCTCTTGGCGTCGCCCAGCGAGGACACGGTGACGTCGACGCTCTGCCCCGGACTGTAGGACGGCGGCACCGTGGCGGTGACGGTCACCGCGGCGACGTTCTTCAGCTTCGGATCGACGTTGGCCGGCAGGTTGATGCCGAACTGCTTGATCATGTTGGCCACCGAGTGGCTGGTGAACTTCACCTGGTTCTTGTCACCGGTGCCATCGAGGCCGACCACCAGGCCATAGCCGATCAGCTGGTTGCCGCGGATGCCCTCGATATCCACCAGATCCATCAGCGGCACGGCCTGCGCCGGCAGTTGCCAGCACAGCGCGACGGCGGCGAGAAACAGCTTCACACGCATCGGAAAAACTTCCACTTAGAGGGGGAACAGCGGGTGGGCGAAGAAGCGCGTCAGCCAGCCGGCCGAGTTGCTGTCGTTGAGCACGCCGCGGCCGGCGTAGGAGATGCGTGCGTTGGCGACGTTCTGCGACGACACCTGGTTGAAGCGGTTGATGTCGTCCATGCGCACCAGGCCGGCGAGGCGGATGTACTCGTCGCCCTGGTTCAGCCGCAGCGCCTTCTCACCCTTGACCAGCAGCGTGCCGTTGGGCAACACGCGGTGCACGGTGACGGCGATCGAGCCGCGCAGGGTGTTCTGCTGCGAACTCTTGGCCGAGCCGCTGAAGTCGCGCTCGGCCGAGGCCGAGGTCTCCACGTCCGGGTAGGTCTTGCCGAGCACCGTGGGCACGCCGACGCCGATGCTGGACTGCTTGCCGAAGCTGGTGCCGGCGCTCTTGCTCGACTGGGTCGATTCGTCCAGCACGATGGTGAGGATGTCGCCAACCCGCACCGCGCGCTTGTCACTCACCAGCGAGCCGCCGTAGCCGGAGCGGAACAGACCGCCGCCGGTGGTCGGCGGCAGGCTGTAGTCGAGCTCCAGCGGCTCGTACTCGCTGGAATCCTCGTCCGGCAGCAGCTCGTCGAAGCTGGCGCAGCCACCGAGCAGCAGCGCGGCGAGCAGGAGGGCGATCGGCTTCATCGGCATCACACGCTCTGGTTGAGGAACTGCTGCATGCCGCTGGCAGCGTCGAGGACCTTGGCGTTGGCCTCGTAGGCGCGCTGGATGGCGATCATCGCCACCATGGCTTCCACCACCTGCACGTTGGAGCCTTCCAGCACGCCCTGCTTGAGCTGGCCGAGGCCTTCCTCGCCCGGCACGCCTTCCACCGGCTCGCCGCTGGCGACGGTTTCGCGGTACAGGTTGCCGCCCAGCGCTTCCAGCCCGCCGGGGTTGGTGAAGTTGACCAGGGTGATCTGCCCGAGCTCCGACGGCAGGGTGTCGCCGGCCAGCACGGCGGTGACGATGCCGTCGCTGCCGACGGTGAAGCCGGTGCTGCCTTCGGGCACTTCGATGGCGGGGTTCAGCGGCAGGCCCTGGGCGTTGACCATCATGCCCTCGGCGTTGAGCTGGAACTGGCCGTTCTCGGTATAGAGGATGTCGCCGTTGGGCGCCTCGACCTGGAAGAAGCCGCGGCCGACGATGGCCAGGTCCATCGGCTGGCCGGTGGTCTGGATGCTGCCTTCGGTGAACACCTTCTGCGTGCCGGCGACGCGCACGCCGCTGCCCAACTGGATGCCGGACGGCACGGTGTTGATCTCGTCGGCCTGGGCGCCCGGCTGTTTCTCGATGACGTAGAACAGGTCCTCGAACACCGCGCGGTCGCTCTTGAAGCCGTTGGTGTTGACGTTGGCCAGGTTGTTGGCGACGGTGGACATGGCCTTGTCCTGGGCGGCCAGGCCGGTCTTGCTGACCCAAAGTGCGGAATTCATGCGTTATCTCCCGATCAGCTGCCGCGGATCATTCGGTTGCCGGCGTCGGAGAGGTCCTCGGCGGCTTTCATCATCTTCACCTGGGTTTCGAACAGGCGGTTCAGGCTCATGGTCGAGGCCAGCTCGTCGATCGCCGAGACGTTGCTCGACTCGAGGAAGCCGCTGACCAGCCGCACCTCCTCGCTGGGCTGCGCCGGCTCGCCGTCGCGGGTCACCAGCAGGCCGGCCGGGTTCTTCATCAGGTTGGCCGCCGGCACGTCGACCAGGCGGATGCGATCGACCTCGGCCATGAGGAAGTCGCCGGGCGCCATGATCGACACGGTGCCGTCGTTGCCGATCTCCATGCGGTCGTACTCGGGCAGGACGATGGGACCGCCCTCGCCGAGTACCGCGCGGCCGTTGAGCGTGAGGCGCCCTTCGGCATCGACCTGCATGCTGCCCTGGCGGGTGTAGGCCTCGCCGTCGCCGTCCTGCAGCACGATCAGGCCGTTGCCCTTGACCGCGAAGTCCAGCTCGCGCCCGGTGGCCACCATCGGTCCGGCAGCCAGGCTGACGCCGTTGTCGTCGGCCAGCGCCATGTGCCGGCTGTCGTAGCCGTAGCCTTCCACCGCGACGCTCTGCGCGCGCTCCAGGTCGGCACGAAGCCGGGCGTGCTGACGTTGGCCAGGTTGTTCGAACGCACCTGCAGCGACAGCATCGTGCGGCTGGCGGCGGTCATCGCGGTGTATCCCAAGCGGTCCATCGATCAGCCTCAGATAGCGTTGAACAGGGCCTGGGTCAGGTCCTTGTTGGTGGAAATGACCTGGGTATTGGCCTGGTAGTTACGCTGGCCTTCCATCAGCCCCACCAGCTGCTGGGTGAGGTCGACGTTGGAGCTCTCCAGCGCACCGGACGCCAGGGTGCCGTACTGGCCGACGCCCGGAGCACCGAGCATCGCCGCGCCGGAGGCGGCGGTCTCGTTCCAGGCGGTGCCGCTGACGTTCTTCAGCCCTCGGGGTTGATGAAGCTGGCCAGCACCACCTGGCCCTGCAGCATGCGCTCGCCGTTGGAGTAGGTGGCGTAGACCTTGCCGTCCTTCTCCACCGCCATGCCGGTCTGCTCGCCCGCCGCGTAGCCGGTGGCACGGTTGCTGGTGACGCTGAATTCCGAGCCGTACTGGCTGGTGCCGCTGTAGTCGAGCTCGATGGCCAGCGGCGCGACGCCGCCGCCCAGCGCGGCGGTGAGGGCGACCGGGCCGATCGGCGCCGAGAGTACCCCGGCACTGTCGAAGGTCAGCGCCTGCGGGCCGCCGGCCAGGGCGCTGCCGTCGAGGTAGTAGTGCGCATCCCAGCTGTTGTCGGCGGTCTTGACGAAGTACTGGGTCAGGGTGTGTTCCTTGCCCTGGGAGTCGAACAGCTTGGTGGTGTAGGTGGAGTTGTAGCTGTCGGCCACCAGCGGATCGAAGGCCACCGCCGGCACGTCCTGGTTGGCGTCGAGGTTGGCGACGAAGCTCAGCGCGTCGCTGGCACGGGCCGGGATGCCGCCGGTGCGCAGTTGCAGGTCGCCGACCGTGCCGGTCTGCAGGTTGCCGGTGGCATCGGCCGGGTAGCCCTGCAGGCGCTGGCCCAGGCTGTTGGTGATGTAGCTGTCCTTGTCGGTGCCGAAGATGCCGGCACGGGTGTAGCCGACGTCGCCATTGCTGGCGCGGGTGACGAAGAAGCCGCCGCCGGAAATGGCCAGGTCCAGGGTGCGGTTGGTGGTGGTCAGCGCGCCGCCCTGGCTGATGCTCTGGGTGGTGCCGATCACTTCCACGCCCATGGCCTGGGTTTCGGCGTAGAGGCTGCCGAAATCGGTGCGCGAGGACTTGAAACCGACGGTGCCGGAGTTGGCGATGTTGTTGCCGATGGTGTTGAGTTGCTCGTTGACGGCGGACAGGCCGGTCAGGGCGATGTTGAAGCTCATGGTTGCGTCTCGACTCTGCTGGATGGAGGTTCGGTGGCGGGCTGCGGCGCTCAGGCGCTGCCGGCACCGAACTCGAGAATGTTGTAGAACGGCACCGAGCCGACGCCGTCGATCTGCAGCACCGGGCCTTCGGCGCTGACGCGCACGTTGCCGACCAGGCCGGCGACTTCCACCTGCGGGTACTCGCCGTTGTCCGACTCGATCGCCACGCTGTACTGGCCGGCCGGCAGGCCGAGGCGCTGCGGGTCGATGTCGAACGGCACCGGTCCGGGGGAGCGGGCGCCGAGCTCGAGGGTGGTCTTCAGGCCGTTGGAATCGGTCAACACCACCGCCGTGCGGTTGGAGGCGTGCTCCAGGTTGAACTGTCCCTGCAGCGGTTGGGTACCCAGCTGCAGGCTGTCCACCGCCACCCGCACCTGCTGGCCGACCAGGCCGGCGGCGGTCAGCGTCTGCAGGTTGTCCATCAGCACCAGGTTGTTCTGCGCCAGGCTGGTCATGTTCTCCATGCTCTTGACCTGGGACATCGCCGAGAACTGGTTGAGGAACTCGGTGCTGTCGACCGGCTTGGTCGGGTCCTGGTACTTGATCTGCGCGACCATCAGCTCGATGAAGTTGTTCTCCATGGTGGTGGCGTCGCTGACGTTGACGGCGCGCGTGACCTGATCGATGGAGTTGCCGGCCAGGCTGCTGTCCAGCGCGGAATTGACGCTACTCATCAGACTTCTCCCAGACGCAGCAGGCTCTGCTGCATGCTCTTGACGCGGTTGAGCACCTCGACACCGGTCTCGAAGCTGCGGGTGGCCGACATCATGTCGGTCATCTCCTCGATCTCGTTGATGTCGGGGTAGTAGACGTAACCTTCGCCGTCGGCCAGCGGATTGCCCGGCTCGTAGCGGCGCTTGGGCTCGGCGCCGGAGGTGACCACGTCGAGCACCTGCACGTGGGCGCCGCCCAGGCCGACGCCGCGGGTCAGCGAGTCGTTCTCGTACACTGCGGCGAACATTGGCTTGCGCGCCTGGTAGACGTCCGCCGGGCTGGCCGCCGCCGAATCGGTGTTGGCCAGGTTGCTGGCCACGGTGTTCAGCCGCACGGTCTGCGCATTCATCGCCGAACCGGCGATGCGGTAGATGGAATCGAACGACATCAGCGGCCCTCGATAGCCTGCTTCAGGCCACGGAATTTCATGGTCAGGAAGGTCAGGCTGGTCTGGAAATCCATGGAGTTGCGCGAGAACTGCGCCTGCTCGACCGACAGCTCGACGGTGTTGCCATCCTGCGAGGCCTGGCCCGGTACGCGGTAGAGCATGCGCGGGTCGCTGCCGGCGATGCTCAGGCGCGACGAGGCGCCATCGTCCAGGCGCTGCATCTCGGCGCCGAAGTCGATGTCGCGGGCCTGGAAGCCCGGGGTGTCCTCGTTGGCCAGGTTCGCCGCGAGGATCTCGCTGCGCTGCATGCGCAGGCCCAGCGCGCGTTCGTGAACGCCGAGTGCGTCTTCAATCCGTATACTCATTCGCCGATACCCTTGAAGCATGAGCGGTGTGATCAAACCGAAGCTCGCTTTTGCAGCATTCGTGCCGGCTCGCCAAAAAATAGGTAACCTATTGTTTTCATTGAATAAAAACGCAATGCAGCAATGCCGTCACAACGCTCTGCTTCCGCATTGCGGGCGACATGGCGAACGAAGCGGAAAACGCACTTCCGCCTGGGCGACCGCCCTGTTGTTGCTGCCGGCGCTGGCCTGGGCGCAGGACGGCGCCGACCGGCAGATACATCAAGCCGTAGAGCGACACCTGAATGCGGCGCTGCAGCGCGAAGCGAAGCGCCAGGGTTGGCAGGGCGCGCGCCTGAGCCACGACACCAGCCTGCCGGCCAGCGCCGCGCGATTGCCCCGCTGCGACCAGCCGCTGCAGGTTCGTGATACGGGCGGCAGCCCGTCGCTGCTCGATCGCCAGCGGCTGACGATCAGCTGCCCGCAGGCCAACGGCTGGACGCTGGAACTGACCAGCCAGGCCAGCGTCTGGCTACCGGCGGTGCATGCCCAGGGCATCATCGAGCGTGGCCAGACGCTCGGGCGCGACGACCTCAGGCTCGAGCCGATCAATATCGGCAAGGCCCAGCGCGGCTATTTCCATCGCCTGGAAGACGTGCAGGGCATGGCTGCCAAGCGGCGCATCCGTGCCGGGCAGACGCTGACGCCGTCGCTGCTGGCGCAACCTTTGGCGGTCCGCCGCGGCCAGCCGGTGAAGATCGTCGCCAGCCAGGACGGCATCGAAGCCTCCACCTCCGGCGAGGCGCTGGCCGACGGCCAGCCGGGCGAGGTGATCCGCGTGCGCAACGTGCGCAGCGGCAAGGTGATCGATGCCCAGGTAGTAGAGGAAGGGGTGGTAACCAGCACCTTCTAGCATGCCCGGTGCACATGGGTACCCCTGGCCGGCTTTGCTTTTGCCTTTGTGGGAGGGCCGCCCTCGGCGCGAGCTTTTTAAGCCCGTCAGGCGAGCCTGCGGCCCGCATCGCCGCGAGGGCGCGCCTACAAGAGCCGCCAGGCGCGAGGTCACGGATTCTGCATGGGTGAGGCATGAAACAACCGCAGCTTCCAGCTCCGATCAATCCCAAAAAATTGGATCTGTCCGAGTGGGCCGTTGCGGATAGACGCACCCTGTAGGAGCGGGCCATGCCCGCGAAGCTTTGCGCGCCGGAATATTCGCGGGCACGGCCCGCTCCTACGGACGCTCAGAACACCTCGACACTTCGAGCAGCAACACGCAATTGGGGCAGAGCCAAAAATTTTGACGCCAAGATTTAATCCTTCGAACAGGGCTGTCGCCTTACCCCTTCAGCAGGCAGTCAAGCCAGCTCCTACAGCCCACTTAGCACGAAGGAATCCATCATGGCCCTGTCCATTCATACCAACTACTCCTCGCTGGTTACCCAGACCAACCTGAGCAAGACCAACAACGCCCTGGGCACCAACCAGCAGCGCCTGGGCACCGGCCTGCGCATCAACAGCGCCGCCGACGACGCCGCCGGCCTGCAGATCGCCACCCGCCTGAACGCCCAGAGCCGCGGCATGGGCGTGGCCATGCGCAACGTGAATGACGGCGTTTCTCTGCTGCAGACCGCGGAAGGCGCGCTGAGCGAAATGACCGATATCATCCAGCGTATGAAAGACTTGGCCACTCAGTCGGCGAACGACACCAACTCCCAGGATGACCGCGACGCCCTGCAAGCCGAGTACGACGAGTTGGGCAAAGAGCTGTACAACATCATGGAGAACACCAAGTACGCGGGAGAGACTCTTTTCACCGCCACTGCCGCCACCGGCAAGTTCAGCGCAACCACTGGCGTGGTATTGCAGATCGGTTCTAGCACCGCCGAAACTATGACCGTGCAAGCAGACACCGAGGTGAGCGATCTGCAGACCAGCCTGGGCACCCTCTCCAGCGCCTACTCCGCCGCGGGCACTGCCGGTACCGAAATCGGCGCACAAGCTGACGCCAACACCATGATCGATACCCTGAGCGATGCTCTGGATGACATCGGCTCCCTGCGCGCCAAGTTCGGCGCCAACATCAACCGCCTGAACCACACCAACAACAACCTGGCCAACATGAAGGACAACACCGAGATGGCCAAGGGTCGCATCATGGATGCCGACTTCGCCGCGGAAAGCGCCACCATGACCAAGAACAGCATGCTGCTGCAGTCCGGCATCTCCATGCTCAAGCAAGCCGGCCAGATGCCGGGCATGGTCATGTCCCTGCTGGGCTGATGCCCCACGCCGGATCGGCCTGCGCCTGGCCGATCCAGTGCTGCACGAACGAAAACGCCCCGACTGGTTCGGGGCGTTTTCGTTTGCTATGCGTGGCACTGAAACGCTTAGTAGGAGCCAGCTTGCTGGCGATCCTCCTCACAGGCAAAGCATCGCCGGCAAGCCGGCTCCTACAGGCCGTTTTTTGGCCCGTTGCCATTGCAACGGATTAATCAGGGCACGGCTTTTTCGTTTGCATGCTCGACAGGCTTGTCCATCCGACCAATGGCTGTCACCCATTGCATAGGGGCCTTTTGCCATTACAGCATATGCCCAAGCTCAGGCTTTTCGGGCCCTGCAGGGGAATACGGGCAAACCGGAGGGTTTCATCGGGATCGCCAATGATGTCACATGGCCATTATTGGCGACAACCAATTCTTCATTTGGTTCCTTGTAAGTTCAAAAAACGGCGCCAATATACCGCCGACCAGTTCACGATAAACCTTTGTCCCAGTTCACACTCTCCACGCTTTCAGGGCGCCATGACCACATCTCTGACCAGGAAGGCCACCGATGCCAACGTCTGCACGATCCTGAAGACCGGACGTGAGTCCTGTCTCGCACGCTTCGACCCGCGCCTCTATCAGCTGCTGCTGTGCTCCGGTACCGGCGAAGAGCAGATCGACCTGGGTTTTTCCGGTAGCCGGGTGCTGGAGCGCCTGTTGCAGACCCCCGGCGAGGTGGTATCGCGCGAGGAACTGCTGCGTCATGCCTGGGAAAACCGGGTCGTCAGCCAGGGCAGCCTCAACCAGCAGATCTACACCCTGCGCCAGGTGCTGTTCGACGATGCCAACCAGATCATCCAGACGCTGCCGCGGCGCGGCTACCTGTTCAACCCGCATTACCTCGCCACGCCCAGTGTCCCGGATAGCGCCCCGCTCGCGCCGCCGCGCGACGAGCCGGCTACCGCAGGTACAGCGCTTGCGCTCGCGGCAACGCCACGTTCGCCCTGGCTGTCGCCGCTGCTGCTCGGCACGACCATGATGCTCCTGCTGGCCGTGGCGACCCTGGGCTACCGCTTCCTCTACGCCCCCAAGGGCTCGCTGACGCATATCCAGACGATCGGCCCGCTGGAAGTGCTGTATGTCGAGAAGAGCCAGCGGATGCTCGACCGCATGATGATGGAAACCCGCCTGCTGATGGCCAGCATCGCCGGCCTGAGCAAGCGTCCGGGCCGGCTGATCGTCAATATGTCACCTGGATTCTATGAAATAAGGTGCCTGCACAAAGACGGCCGGATCAACTGGCTGAAGGTGCACAAGAGCCAGTTGAACGCCATTCCCAACGAAACACTGCAAGGGTGCCTGCAATGAGTATCCATACCGAAACCGGAGCTGCCAGCAAGCGTCTGCTGCGGGTGATGGTGCCCTCGGCGCTGACGCTTTGGGCATTCGTCGCCATGGGCACGACCAGCAACTTCTCGACCCAGCTCGATGGCCGCTATGCCTCCAGCGGCCAGGTGCTGCTAAGCAATGGCCAGTTGGTGCAGGTCAACCAGAGCCTGGTGTTCAGCGACGGTCGCTTCTACTCGATGACCCGCAACGCGCCGGCCATCGTCGAGGCCTCCGGAAGGGTGGAAAGCGATTTCCTCGGCCGTGCCCGGCTGGTGGTGGAGGATGGCGAGATCAGCGGCCTCGCCGCGGCGAGCGACCTCGACGACGAGCTGATCTTCAACCTGTTCTACGGCAAGCACAAGGGCGCACGCATCACCCTGGAGCAGGTCGGCGCCTGCCTTTACGGGGTGGAGACCCAGCAGGTCTACTGCGCCGAGCAGCACAGCGAAACCCTCTAGGGTCTGTTGCCGTTTCGTCGCGAGCCGCGTTGCT
>NZ_AZSV01000050.1:0-34018 GCF_000582595.1 Pseudomonas sp. BAY1663 | reverse complement strand
CGGAGCGACGCCCACCTGGCCTGCGGCCACTTCCTCGCGCTCAGCGACCATCCGCGCCAGCAGTGGAACGACCTCTGGCTGCTCAACGACGTGATCCACGAAGGCCGCCAGCCGCAAGTGCTGGAAGAGTCGACGCCCAGCGATACCCAGCCAGACGACGGCTTCCAGCAAGGCTACCGCAACCGCTTCCTCGCCACGCCCTGGGACATCCCCTACCGCCCGCCCCTGAAACACCCGAAACCGAAAATCCTCGGCAGCCAGACCGCCGTGGTCACCGGCCCGGCCGGCGAGGAAATCCACTGCGACCCGTACGGCCGCGTGAAGGTGCACTTCCACTGGGATAGAGAGCACTGGGACCGCGAAGGCGCACGCGACGACAAGAGCAGTTGCTGGCTGCGCGTCTCCAGCAACTGGGCCGGCGACCGCTACGGCGGCGTCGCCATCCCGCGGGTGGGCATGGAAGTGCTGGTCACCTTCCTCGAAGGCGACCCCGACCAGCCACTGGTCACCGGCTGCCTCTATCACGCCGAGCATGTCGCACCCTATGAGCTGCCGGCGCACAAGACCCGATCGGTGTTCAAGACCCTCAGCTCGCCGGGCGGCGACGGCTACAACGAACTGCGCATCGAGGACCGCAAGGGTGCCGAGCAGATCTACCTCCATGCCCAGCGCGACTGGGACCAGAACATCGAGCACGACCAGAAGATCCGCGTTGGCCACGAACGCCACGACCGCGTGGAAGCCAACAGCTACAGCGAATTTCAGGCCGAGGAACACCGCACCACCCACGGCGACCGCAAAACGGAAGTCAGGGCCAGCGACCATCTGACGGTGGGCCGCGACCAGCACATCCGGATCGGCAGCGGGCAGTTCGTCGAGGCGGTCCAGGAAATCCACTACTACGCCGGCCACAAGGTGGTGATCGACGCCGGTACGGAACTCACCGCCGCAGCCGGCGGCAGCTTCCTCAAGCTCGATCCGGGCGGCGTGACGCTGAACGGTGCGGCGATCAAGATGAATTCCGGCGGCACGCCGGGCAAGGGCTCGGGGGCAAAACCGATCCTGCCGGGGCTGGTACAACCTGCAGATGCGGATAAGGCCGGGATGCCTCTGGAAGCCCTGGCCAAGCAACGCCGTGTTTTCCTGCAGGCCACCAGCGGCATCTGCGAGGTCTGTGAGGCAGCCAAGCAGGCCAGGGAGGCGAAATGATGGACACAGGCTTCCTACTGTTCGATGGCGCATCGCGCAAACAGGCACTGGCCTGGCTCTGCCAGACCTTCCCCGAACACAGCCCCCTCCCACTCTTGCTGGGCACGCCCTATTCGTCTCTCGCAGAGATCGGTCCCATTCTGCTGAACGCGAATGCAGGCAGCGCCCTGCATGATGCCTGGTATCAGGGCGGCTCCGAACTGCAACACGCCGTCTGGCTGAAGAGCGACTTCGCCCTGCATGATCTGCGCGCTACCCTGCAGCGCCGTCTACGCATCCTCTCCCCCGACGGCAGGGAGTTCTGGTTGCGCTTGGCCGATGGCCGGCCGCTGCGCAATGCCTGGCGGGCCGATGCCCAATGGCCCGTGGGGTTCTGGCATGGCGTCCGGGAGGTCTGGCTGCACGATGGCGGTACACCCTTGCTGGCCTGGAGCAACCCCTCTCCCGAGCGGGACGAGACCATTGCCAGTGAACCCCTGGCGGCGCAAATCACTCTGGACTGGCCACTGCTGGAAGCATTGGCACACAGCGAGACCACTTTGCAGGAAGCAACCGCATGAACCAACCCGCGACTCGCCCCGACCGCCTGCAACCCGCTGCCTGCCCTTTGCTGGCGGCGGTGCTGCCCGTTCGCTACGCCATCGGCCCCATCGATCCGCGCAATCCATCCAGCCTGGATGCCGCGGCCCTGGGCTTGCCCGAAATCCAGGGGCTGTTCCCCGACCTGGGGCCGGATCATCCCCAACTGCAGGAGCGCCCGCTCGGTTATGTGCCGCGCATGCTGCGCGATGGCTGGCTCTATGTCTGGGAAGACGGCCTGCAGGAGCTGAGCGAATACCGGGTCGAAGCATCCATGCTCACCCCTACCGCGCGGGGTGGGCGTTCCCGGGATAACAGCGCCATGGCCTACCTCATGCTGGAAGCCGGCGCACCGGCAGCCCTGGCCTGGTCGCCGGTCGAGTGGAGCGCGGATACCTTCGCCGGAGCCGAGCAAAGGGCCGAGACACGCCAGCGCCTGATGCGTCCGCTGGTTCCCGGAGCAGCCCCCTTCAGCGGGATGGTCGAGACCCTGCATTCGCAGATCGGCGACGTGAAGTCGGAAAATTACCGCTGGAGCTGTGCCCGCGAATCCAAGTACTGGCTGCTGGAAGAGCCACCGCTGAAACGCATGCGGCGCTGCGAGCAACAACACTTCGCGCTGTTGGACGATCCCTGGGGTGTGCTGTTCGACCTCGCCGCCCTGCTGCGCACGCGCAACCAGGCCTTCGACAAACTCAATCGGCACAAGGCCGATGAGTGGTCCATTGCCGCCGTGGTCAAGTCCGTCAGCGATGGCGACAAGGACATCCGCGACCGCTTGGCCTCGATGGTCGACGTGCCAAGCCTGCAACGTGTGCTGCAGGAACAGGAGCGCGAGCAGGAAACCTTGGACGCGGACCGACGCCGCCTGGCCGAACTCTGGGCGGCCTGGTTCGCGACCCTGGGCGGCAGCACGCCCGCCGATCTGGAGACGGCCTGCGAACACTTCGACATCACCCGACTCGATCAGCGCGACCTGCTCGAGGCCAGCTTCGCCGCTGCCTGCCTCGGCCCCGCCGCCACCCCACCCGGCGTCCAGGCCATCGAAGAGGCCCTCGATCCGGATCGCGTCAAAGGCCAGCCCTGGCTGCTCTGGGCACTACTGGGTTTGCTGCAGAAGCCCCGCCCGGGTGAACTGAAGCAGTTGCTGAATATTCCGGAAGGCGTGTCCGAAGTCGCGGCCGACGCGAGCGCGGCTGCGGCTCGCCTGGCTCGCGCAACGGCTCTGAGCCTGGCCCTGAATCACGGGGCGGATGGCCTGCAGGGGCTCGCACCGGTAGGCGGTGGCGAACCCTTGTTCGCGGCCGTGTCGCCCATTCTCGCCGGCCGGCTGCGCACCCTGGCCGAGCAGATTCATCCGCTGGCCTACAACCTGATGGTCGCCATGCTGGTGCGTAGCCAGCAACGCATGGAAGTAGAGAAACTGCGGCCCGTGGATGCCCTGCGCTGGCTCAGCGAGCAGATGGGCCAGGCTCATAACAAGGGGCAGCGGCGCAGCATCGGCAAACGCATCGAGCAGATCGAGCGCGAACAGGCGCGTACCGCTCGCACCGCCCCCGGCACGGCCCCCAGCAAAAGCCCGACGGCGACCCAGGTCGAGGACGCCATTCCGCATCTTCACCTGGTGCCCGCCCCGCAACCCGCGCCCCCTCATTCCCAGCCGGGCTATGGCAGTGACCTGCCACGCGCGATGCCTGGCAAACCGGCACCGGTGCTGCCCCCGCTTAGCGGCGAGGCGGCCAAGCTGGAGCTGCCGCGCAATATCGGCCAGTTGCTGGACGAGGCGCCGCTTAAGACGCTGATTGCGCTGGTGGCGGTGTGGAACTTGGGCCAGACCGGGCACACCCTGTTATCCGATAGGTCTTCAAAGAACCAGGTGTCACTCCTCAGCGCGTCTATGGCCACACTGACAGCCGGTACAGCAATTTTGCAGCAACTAGCCGAGACTCGCTGGGAGCAGCAAGTGGCTCAGGCCGGTCATGTCGACCCTGCTGCTCGCAAGCTTCTGGCCGATGCGCTGGGACTGGCCTCGTTCGCCATGCTCTTTCAGGCCATTACCGCCGGCATCGACGTATTCTATTTCGGCTGGCATGCGCTGGAGGCCTTCCGCGCGGGTGATCTGGACACGGCCGCGGTCAGCATGAGCCTGGCCGGCGCCAACCTGGCTACGCCCGCGTATCGCTACAGGCCATGCGCGCCCTGCGTATCGCCCGCGCCGCGGCGCTGGCCGGCGAGGCGGAGGCCCTGGTCACCGGCATCCGCGTGCTATCGCTGCCGCTACGCCTGAGCCTGGTAGGGCTGACCGTCACCCTCTTTATCGGGCTGGTCTCGCTGATCTACACCCAGGACACCCCGCTGGAGCAATGGATCAAGCAGACCCGCTTCGGCATTCGTCCAGCGGATTGGTCCGGCGACTTCGCCGCCACCATGCGCGCCTTTTACCAGATCGTATTGCCCGTAAGCCTGAAGCTTGAGCGCTGGAACGATATCGACCCACGCAGCGGCCGGTGGGTCAACGAACTGCGCCTGGTGCTGCGCCTGCCCGGCCAGCGCGAATACCGCCAGGGCATGGTCAGCTTCGACGGGCACGAGGAATGGCAGCGCTCGACCGGCCTGCTCGGCTCCGCCACGCGCTGCGTGCCACTGGTCTGGGGCGAAGACGACCCCATTCCTTTCGATCTGGATATCGGCAGCCACGTGGTGCCGGAAGCTGATGGCAGCGTGCGCCTGCGCCGCGCCTACCACGAGGATGTCGAGGACCTAGCGGCCATTCGCGGCAGCCTGACCTACCAACCCATCGAAGGCTCTACCTGCCGCCCATCGATATCGACCTGAGCTAAGCCATGACCGTCGCCACCAACCACCCCTTCGCCCAGCGCCTGGCCCAGGTGCCTGACAGCCGTCTGCTCCAGGCCGATAAGCCGACCGGGACACCGCTGATATGCATGCCCGAAGTGGAGGAGCAGACCGAGCACTACCTGGCTATCGAGCATGGCGATAGCGCGGACAGGGGAATGCTGACTGGTGCACTAGGGGGGGGCTCGGGCTCTTTCTCTTAGTCATGGCGCTGATCGCACTTCTGAGTGGAAATACCGAGGGCATGGCTCAAGCACTTCTAGTTGCATTCGCAGGCACCGTGACTCCGTTCATATGGGAAGTCCTGCGTCCTATGCCCCTTCCCATCCTGCTTAACCGCCGCACCCGCGAGCTGTATTTCGAGCAGGACGACGAGCTGTACCACACGCCCTGGGATGGTATCGCCGCAGCCGCCTACACCTATGGCACCGTTGGTCCCTATACCGCCGGCATGCGCCACGCGGCACTCGAAACCCTGCTGCATCGCTACGGCCACCCCGAAGAGCAGGTGCTGCTCAACCTCGGCTCGCCCATCGGCAAGAGCCTGGACATGCAGCTGGGCTTCTGGGAATACCTGCGCGCCTATATGGACAACGGCCCTTGGTTCGACGAGCACGGCCAGCACAGCGATTCGCCTGAGTTCAGCCAGAGCTTGCAGGAAGTGCGCAATAGCAAGGGGCAGTCGGTGCGACTGTACTGGGGGCTGATCAAGGACGAATACCGGGCCAATAAGGGCCGAAACTTTCTCAGTTATGGCGACTTTATGCTGCTGTTCGGCAGCATGTTGCTGCTGCCCGTCCGTGCCCTGCAAAACTTCACCTACGCCATCGCCAAGCGCCGCTCGCGCAGCCAGTGGCCGCAGCTGATTCGTGAGCGCCTGCGCGCCGATGGCCCGACCAGCCGGCTGGCCGATTTAGAGCAAGAGCACGGTTCGACATGACAGGGCGACCCAATAGCCTCGGCTAGTCGCATGAACCGCCCCGAAGCTCGCACTAGCTCCCCACGGCGTGCAAAGCCGCGCCGCAGTGCCATACTGCAGCTGTCATGGAAGGCACCAGGCCGGACGAAGCAGCCATCTGCGCTCCTCCAGCCCTTAAAGGCGACGGCCTGCTCGTGCACCGGGATATGTCCAGCCACGATCAGAGGTGAAACACCATGAGCAAGGGAATGGATGCGAAGAAGAATGCCAAGAAGAAGCCGCTGAAAACCGCGCAGGAAAAACGTATGGCCAAGCGCGACAAGAAGCACGGCACCACGACGTTGCTCGGGGCTCACGCTGCCCCCCGCCAGCTGACGCGCCATCGTGACGCCCCGCCCGAACCGATTGGCGCGGGGCGTCTCGCTGTAAAGCTCAAGCCAGGCGCAGCCGCAGCCATCCGTACAGCCAGCCGCCCCAGACGTTGACCACCAGCCCCAGCATCACCAGCAGCGCACCGGCCAGTTGCAGCGGGCCCAGCCGCTCGCCCAGCAGCAACGCCGATGAGCTCAGCCCCACCACCGGCACCAGCAGGGAAAAAGGCGCCACCTGGCTGGCCGGGTAGCGCGACAGCAGGCGGCTCCACAGGCCATAACCGAGCAGGGTCGCGCCGAACGCCAGATAGACCAGTACCAGCAGGGTGTCCACACCGAGCCCGCGCAGGGCGAGCTCTATGGCGGTGGGACCTTCCAGCCACAACGACAGCGCCAGGAACGGCAGCGGCGGCACCAAGCTACCCCATACCACCAGGCCGACCAAGTTCACCTTGCCGAACTTGCGCGTGACGATGTTGCCCAGCGCCCACATCGAGGCGGCACCCAGGGTCAGCACGAAGCCGGCCAGGGTCATGCCGCGATCGGCCTGCGTACCGATCAGCACCAGCCCCGCCGCAGCCACCAGCAGCCCCAGCAGATTGGCCCGGCGCAGATGCTCGCCGAGAAACAGCACAGCGAAGAACAGGGTGAAGAAGGCTTGCGACTGCAGCACCAGCGAAGCCAGGCCGGCGGGCATGCCGACCTTCATCGCCGAAAACAGGAAGGCGAACTGCCCCAGCGAAATGGTCAGCCCATAGGCCAATAGCCAGCGCAGCGGCACCTGCGGCCGCTTGACGAAGAAGACCGCCGGCACCGCCGCCAGCATGAAGCGCAGCGCCCCGAGCAACATGGGCGGTACGTCGTGCAGGCCGACCATGATCACGACGAAATTGAGGCCCCAGACGACGATGACGACCAGCGCGAGCAGCAGATCCCTGGGTGACATAACGACGCATCCCTCGGTGGCAAGACGACCATTAGAGCCACGTGGAGGGCCGGCCGGTCCATACAGTGGGCCGCAAATTGGCCGATACAGTCCGCTCGGAACGACGATCGTCCCTTCATCGCCGACAGAACAGACGAAACCTCGGCAGACCCGATAGAATCGCCGACCGGTTCAACCATCAGACGAGTACGAACATGGGCGCACAGTGGAAAGCGAAACATAAGGAAGCCGCGGCGAATGCCAAGGGCAGGATCTTCGGCAAGCTGTCGAAGGAAATCATGATCGCCGCCCGCAGCGGTCCCGACCCGGACATGAATCCACGCCTGCGCCTGGTGGTCGAACAGGCCAAGAAGGCCTCCATGCCCAAGGACACCCTGGAGCGCGCCATCAAGAAAGGTGCCGGCCTGAGCGGCGAGGTGGTCCACTACGAGCGGACCCTCTACGAGGGTTTCGCCCCGCACCAGGTGCCGCTGATCGTCGAGTGCCTGACCGACAACCTTAACCGCACAGTGGCGGAGATCCGTGTGTTGTTCCGCAAGGGCCAGCTGGGTTCGTCCGGCTCGGTGAGCTGGGACTTCGACCATGTCGCATGATCGAGGCGAGCCCCACGGGCGATGCCGACGCCGAAGTGGCCGCCATCGAAGCCGGAGCCCAGGATTTCGAGCCCGCCGAAGACGGCGCCACGCTGTTCATCACCGAGCCGACCGACCTCGACGCGGTGTGCAAGGCACTGCCGGAATTCGGCTTCAGCGTGCAGTCGGCACAGCTGGGCTACCGTCCGAAGAACCCGGTAAACCTGTCCGGCGCGGAACTGGAGGAAGTCGAGGCCTTCCTCGAGGCCATCGATGCCCATGACGACGTGCAGAACGTCTATGTCGGCCTGGCCGGCTGAATCTCGGCGTCTATAGTTGTGTCGAGAAAGGCACCCGACGAGCAGGTGAACGATGAGCAACGACAAGCCCACCACGCCCTATAGCCAGCGCGAGCAGGGCTACCGGGAAAAAGCGCTGAAGATGTACCCATGGATCTGCGGGCGTTGCGCGCGGGAGTTCTCGGGCAAGCGCCTCAGCGAGCTGACGGTCCACCACAAGGACCACAACCACGACAACAACCCGGAGGACGGCTCCAACTGGGAGCTGCTTTGCCTGTACTGCCACGACAACGAGCATTCCCGCTATACCGACAACCAGTACCAGGCCGAAGCCCGGCCTGGTAGCGATCTGGGGCCGAAGGAAACCTTCAAGCCTTCGCCAACCTGGCCGACCTGCTCAAGGGCAAGCAGGGCTGACCAGGCATCGCGCATTGCGGCCGCTTACTTGACCAGCAGAACCGGGACCGATACCTCGTGGATCACCCGGTTCGCCACCGAGCCCAACAGCAGCCCGGTGAAGCTGCCAAGGCCGCGAGTACCCATCACCACGGTGTCGCAACCCAGGCGTTTGACCGCATCGTTGATCTGCTCGGCGACGTTGCCCAGTACCGAGTGCGTTTCATAGGTGAGGCCACTGCCCTGCAGCATTGTCGCTGCCTCGGCGAGGACGCCCTGTGCCTTGGTCTCCAGGCCCTTGTTGAGTTCGTCGATCATCGCTGCGGTGACATATTCGCCGTAGATGATCGGCTCGTGCTGCGCATTGAGCACGTGGACGTCCATTGCCAGCCCGGCATCACGGGCGAAATCGATGACATATTGCAGGGCCCGCTTGGCGTTTTCCGACCCATCGAATGCAACCAGAACTTTGCGCATGTTCCATCTCCGTCATTGTGTCGTTTCAGCATAGACCAGCTCGCAGTCGCCGCGGGTGCTGCCCGCCCTTGTCTTGAGCTGGTCGAGCGAGCATCATTTCGCCCCCGCAGGCGCCCGCCTGCCCCACTCTGGATCAGGAGGCGCGCCAGGATGACCGTCAACGAAACGCCCGCATTCGGTACAGCTGACGCCTCGTTCCAGGCGGCCGGAGGCCAAGAGGGGCTGGAGCGTCTGGTGGCGGAATTCTATCGGGTGATGGACGAAGACCCGCGAGCTGCGACGATACGGCGCATGTACCCCGAGCAACTGGAACTGGCCCGCGAGAAGCTCGCCAGTTTTCTCAGCGGCTGGCTGGGTGGGCCGCGCCGCTACGCCGAGAAGTACGGCAGCATCCATATTCCGCAGTTTCATACCCGCTGGAGCGTCGGCGAAGCCGAGCGGGATGCATGGCTGTATTGCATGCAACAGGCCATCGCCCGGCAGCCCTACTCCGCCGAGTTCGCCGAATACCTGCTGCGCCAGTTGAAAGTACCCGCCGAGCGCATCCGCATGGTGCAGTCCATGTGTCCTGCGCAAGGCCACCAGGCTGATCAGCCGCCGCTCAGCACTTCCCAGGCTCTACCGGCCCTTCGACGAGCTGGAACAGCGGGTGCGGTAGCGGGCAGTCTTCGGCCTGCAGCGCGTCGAGCAACGCTGGCTGGCGCACCGCCAGTTTGGCCATCAGGTGCGTGCGCTCGTACTCCAGCTGCCCACGGGTAACCGTCATCGGCTCGAGCCTGGTGGCGATACCGATTTTCTGCGCATCGAAGCGATAGCCACGCCGCAGCGCTTCGGCATGCACGGTCTGCAGGTAGCCCGCGACCTGGGCGGCTGGTTCGACGCATTGCGCAAAGCGCCGCAGCTGCGGATGCCGCCGGTAGCCGCGGGTCTGCCCGCACAGCACCGCCTGCGCCAGCAGCCCCTCGCGCCAGAGCGCGACCAGCCCCTTGGCATCGAGATAGCGTGGATGCAATGACCACAGGCGCATGCGTCGCCCTCCTCTTTTCCGGTATTTGGCTGTCCATCCAGAACCGACCGATGTCGTCTGCGTCAAAAATAGCAACACAGCATGGCGCTCCAGAGGCAGGTGCAGCATGAAGATCCGCTTCGCCTCCATCAACCAGCAGAAGATCCGCGAAGTCCGGGAGATTCTCGAACCCAGCGGCATCGAGGTCCTGCCCTTCCCGATACGCATCGAAGAACTGCGCACCGAAGACCTGCAACAACTGGTCAGCGACAAGCTGCTGGCTGCGTTCAAGCTGATCGGCAAACCGGTGTTCGTCGAGCATACCGGGCTGTTCATCAACAGCCTCAACGGTTTTCCCGGCGGCCTGACCCAGATCTTCTGGGACCGGTTGCAACCCGAACGGTTCTCCGAGCTGATCAGCCGGCTGGATGACCCGACAGCCGAGGCGAAGACGCTGATCGGCTATTGCGACGGGCGCAAGCGGCACTTCTTCGAAGGGGTGGTCGCCGGCAGGATTTCGCCGAAGCCGACCGGCCACGGTGGCTTCGAATGGGATGATGTGTTCATTCCCGACGGACAGAGCCGCACGTTCGCCGAACTCGGCGAACAGAAGAACGGCCTGTCCATGCGCAGACATGCCCTCGATGCCTTCGTCAGCTTCCTCAGGGAGCCCTGAACGGCCATGGACCTGCTGAAAGATGCCTACCGCAACAATCGCCTGATCCTCTTCGTCGGCTCCGGCGTGTCCGCCAATATCGGGCTGCCGCCCTGGAAGGAGCTGATCGACGAAATCGCCACGCAGCTTGGGTACGATCCGGAAGTGTTCAATACCTATGGCAATTTTCTCGCCCTGGCCGAGTACTACCGGATCAAGAAGGGCAATATCGGCCCGTTGCGCAGCTGGATGGACCGCGAATGGCACAGGGACATCGAGATACGCGACTCGGAGATTCACCGCCTGATCGTCCATGGCCGTTTCCCGGCCATCTACACCACCAATTACGACCGTTGGCTGGAATACGCGCACGACGCCTATGGCGTCGAGTACGTGAAGATCGCCAACGCCAGCGACCTGACCAAGGCCCACGACGGCATGCGGCAGATCGTCAAGTTCCATGGCGATTTCGACGACGACGCCTCGATCGTGCTGGACGAAACCAGCTACTACCAGCGACTGCAGTTCGAGACACCGCTGGATATCAAACTGCGTGCCGATACGCTGAGCAAGGCCGTACTGTTCATTGGCTACAGCCTTTCGGATACCAACATCCGTCTACTTTTCCACAAGCTGTCGAAAATATGGAACGAACATGAAGCGCTCGGCGTCCGGCCTATTTCCTACGTGTTCTCGCACAAACCGAATCCGGTGCAGGAAGAAGTTCTCAGCCAATGGGGCATCCGTATGATCGCTTCGGAAGACGACGAACCCGGGCTGGCGCTGAAGAACTTTCTTCAGCAACTGGTGGAAGGCTGAGCTATAGAAAAACAACACGCATCGCTTCCATCCCCATGCAGGTAGATGAAACAAGCGAAGCCATATCAAACAAGCGAAACGATAAAGGCGGAAGTTCCGAGCGATGCGGCACGATACCAATACGGCATCGCGCCGCGTGCCGCATCAGTAGTTGAAGCCGATACCGATGCTATAGAGGAATACACCGTCATCGTAACGGTCCTGGGCGTCACTGCCACTTTTGAACAGGAACTGATATTCGGCCATTGCGGTAATGAACGTCTTGTCCTGAACCCAGTATTTGAGTCCCACTTCCGGCCCCGCCATGAACGTGTCGTCCACCCGGTCGCCATAGACCCCGCCAACGCTGGCGCCAATGAAGGGACGGGCATTGCCGGTGCCGAAGTGATAGTCGTAGAACACCCGTGTCGATCCGTCGAACTTGGTACTTTCATCCTCCGCATCACGCACGTTTATGGTTTGCCGGACACCCCACAGGGATGACTCGGAAAGGTATTTACCCCAGCTACCCTGAACGGAGAACACAGTATCGTCGAAGTCCTTGTCACTGCTTCCTGCACCACCCAAGGTAATTTCACGATCTCCGGTCATGGGAGCTGCGCCCGCAACGGCCGGAAACATGGCTGCGACCATCAGGGAAGTTTTCAAGAATCGGTTCATGACGGCACCTCTTGTTCTGCTTGTTGGATTTACGCAAACACCAGAACGCACTGCGTACATTGAGCCAAGCATGCAAACCGAATCTTTTCCTCGACAAATCGACGAATGACACATATTCAACAAAAAACCGAAGAGAATCCTCTAATCGAATGATTAGGCTTGAGTTATGTATCTGGAATCATTTTGATATTAACCAAAGCGAGCGAGCCCCCCTAACAAACAAGCGAAACGCTGGCATTATTCAAATCCGGTTCTTAGTGACTGTTTCCGATCTTCAAAAATTGGCGTCTCGCATTGCGCCTTTACTTTCCCGCTGGTGCATGGAGTTCGTCTGGATCATCGAAACGATCACTCAATGTCAGATAGAGCCACACCGGCACCAGCGCCATCCCCAGCACGATGCAGCTCCAGGCCGGCCAGGACTCGCCATCCGGGTGTGGGAACAGCAAGCGGCCCATACCGAACAGCAGTGCGTAAAGGGACAGTGCAGTGATCGCCACGGCGAGCAGCCGACGACCAAGCGCCTTCAACGAAGCACTCGGCGCCACACCACAACGCGCGGCGGTGCGCCCCCAGAAGCCGAACGGACGAACGCGCCGGTAGAACCGGTCGAGGGTTCGCTCGTCGGTCGCTGGCGTGACGAAACTGACCAGGATCGCCGCCGTGCAGGTCACCAGTGACATGATGCCCAGGCGTATCCACTCCTGGTCCGGCCCGGTGCCGAGCATATGCAGCAGCAATGGTGCCGTAACCAGCGACGCCGCCATGGCGGCCAGCTCGGAGTAGAGATTGATCCGCTCCCACAACCAGCGCAGCACCAGCACCGAGCCCATTCCCGCACCGAACAGCAGGGAAACGAACCAGGCCGTCTGGATCGAACCCAGGTTGGCCATGATGAACATGGCGATCAGCAAGATCAGCACATTGGACAAGCGCGCCACCCACACCAGCTCCTCGTTCCTGGGCTTGCGCTTGAGCAGCCTGGGCGCCACGACGCCGGCATACACATCGTTGCTCCAGTAGGACGCCCCCCAATTGAGGTGGGTATCCACCGTCGAGGCCAGCGCCGCCAGCAACCCGATCAGCATCAACCCCCGCGCTCCAGGCGGTAGCAAGGCATCGATACCGGTAACGAACAGCGCCTCGCGCGCGGCGGTGAAGCCGGCACTGCCAGCTTCTTCCGGACTGAACGGATAAAGCACCAGCAGGCCGATGGCGATCGCCAGCCACAGCAGGCTGCGCAGGAGGACCTGCACCCAGGTGAAGACCAGGCCGGCGATCCGCGCCTGGCGGTCCGTGGGGCAAGCCATGCAGCGCTGAGCCAGGTAACCGGTACCGTCGGCATTCATCTGGAACAACCACTGCAGGCCAACGATGAGCAGAAAAGGCATGAGGCATCGCCGACACCGCTCGGGGCGAAGGACAACAGCTGGTCCGCCCGCTGGGCACCGTACAGTTCGACGAGCCGGTCGGTCAGGCCTGCCAGCCCGCCAGCGGCATCGACCACGAACCAGGCGTAGGCCAGGGTCCCCAGCATCGCCACGCTCAACTGCAGCACATCGGTCTGTACCACGGCCCGCAGCCCTCCGGTGATCGAATACATCCCCGTGAACGCCAGGATCAGCACGATCGAGATCAGGTTGTTGGTGGTGGCGGTCGCCCGGTCGAGCCCACCGATGCTCTCGCCCAGGCGAAGACCGCTGGCCTCCACCACACCGAGAATGACCTGGTAGAAGCTGCTGGGCAGCCAGATGTGCCAGGGCAGGAACACTTCCGCGATGCGGATCGCCGCCACCAGCACCATCGCCAGCACTACGCAGTTGATTACCGTGCCGTAGTAGAGCGCCTTGAACAGGCGCAGCGGTACGACGGCCGGACCGCTGTAGCGCACCCGCGTCAGTTCGGCATCGGTGAGTACACCGGCACGACGCCAACCGGAAGCGAAGACCCAGGCCAGCACCAGAAAGGCCAGCCCGTATATCCACAATCGCCACAAGGCGAATACGCCGGCGGTGGCCACCAACCCGCTGACCAGCAACGGCGTATCGGCGGCGAACTGGGTGGCGGCCATCGAGACTCCGGCGCGCCAGCCCTTGATCGTCCGCCCGGCGAGAAAGTATTCGTACAGGCTCTGCGAAGCCTTGCCGCGCGCCCGCATACCGGCGCAAAGCCCGTAGAGGACGAAGGCCAGTACCATCAGTAGATCCAGCATCCTGTCATCCCGGTCGTTGTTGCGATGAGCCCCTTGAATGCCATGTGCGGGCGAGAACACGCCGATTTCGGCGCTGCACAACAGACGCTAGACTATTCGGCCCCGAGAACGACCGAACGACATGCCAGCCCTCGACTATCAGCCGCTCCCCTCGCCGCTGGTCCCCTTGCTGATCAGGTTCTACCGCAGCCACAACAGCCGTAACCGCGTGCACCCGGATGCGAAATGCTGGGTCGCCCGGCGCAGCGAGATTCATGCCGGGCTCTGCCTGACACCCGTCGAGCAGGGGCATTTCCTGACCGGCTTGCTGGTGGCTCCGCCAGAGCGGAACCGGGGAATCGGTGCCCGGCTGGTTCGTGAAGCCCTGGCCTCGGTCGAAGGGCCGGTCTGGCTGTTCTGCCAGCCACGGCTGCGGGAGTTCTATGCCAGGCTGGGCTTCTTTCCCACCGAGCGGTTACCGGAAACCCTGGCCGACCGCCTGGCCCGCTACCAGCGAACCAAGACACTGATCGCCCTGCTCAACGACCGCCGGATGCCCTCCATGCCCAGACCGACCCTGACTATCGCCATTGCCTGCCTGTTCGACGAGAGCGGACGCATCCTGGTCGTGCGCAAGCGCGGCAGCCGCTTCTTCATGCTGCCCGGCGGCAAGGCGGAAACGGGCGAAAGCCCACTGCAAACGCTCATGCGGGAACTCGACGAGGAGCTGCACCTGCGCCTTGGCGAAGGCGACTTCGAGCCGTTGGGACATTATCAGGCGCCCGCCGCCAACGAGCCGGGGCACTGGGTGCAGGCCGACGTGTTCATGGCGCGGCTCCCCCACGCCGTGCATGCTCAGGCGGAACTCGAGGAACTGGATTGGCTGGAGCTGAACACTCCGACACGCGATGACCTGGCACCGCTGCTGCGCGAGCGGATCATGCCCGCACTGCTGGAGCGTACCGCGCCCCACTGTGCAAGCGACCACGCGCAACGGTAGAAGCGCTCAAGGCGAGATCGGGTCGCTGGCGGGAAAAGTCTCTTCCAGCGCCTCGTCGAGCTGATCCTCGTCGGCGTCTTCGGGGCGCCGGACCACATCGTCCCGATCTTCGGCCGGCTGGCCGTTCTGCTCTTTGCCGCTCATTCGCTGTGCTCCCGCTGGATGGCTGTGGGAACTTAGGCCATGAACGTGCATTGCGGTTCAACGAGCACTTTGCTGCGGGCAAAAAAAGGGGCGGGAGTTGATCCCCGCCCGCCTCCTTCCATGCTCCTTTACGTCCTGCTCATCGTCCTGATGACATCGCCTCCAGCAATGGTTCCTGACCCTCATCCATGAAGGCCTGTACTTGTCCTTAAGTACGAGCGCGATATTAATGATCCCGACGACTGCGGCAACCGGGGGGAAATCCACAGCGTCGGATTTTCATCGACCATCGCCAAAAATAACTCATTTAAAATCAAGAAGTTATATTTACATACATGGATGATCGGGCGATTCGATCGGCCTTTTCACATACTTTTCTTACAGGCTTTGTAAGCAAATGCTTACAAGGGATGGAGACAAACCGGAAAAACAGCTATCCGGGCATTAGCTCGATGGGCTGAAGGCCGCCAGGGCGGCAGCGGTTGGACAACGTACAGGGCCGAGGGGGCGCAAACCGCCCTCGGCCCGACGGGATCAGAACGGCGCGCCCTTCCGGGCCTGGCACGGCCAGGCCGCAAGCGCTACTGGAACAAGGCGTCGCTCGACAGCCCATTGCGCTCCAGGATTTCCCGCAGGCGTCGAAGCGCTTCCACCTGAATCTGCCGGACGCGCTCGCGAGTCAATCCGATCTCCTGGCCAACTTCTTCCAGGGTGCACGCCTCATGGCCCCGCAGGCCGAAGCGGCGAATGACCACTTCCCGCTGCTTCTCGGTGAGATCGGACAACCATTGATCGATACTCGCCGAAAGATCGTCATCGAGCAGCAATTCGCAGGGATCGGTCGGTTTTTCGTCGGTCAGGGTGTCGAGCAGGGTCTTGTCGGTATCCGGCCCGAGGGAGACGTCCACCGAAGTCACCCGCTCGTTCAGGCCGAGCATGCGCTTGACTTCCCCCACCGGCTTTTCCAGCAGGTTGGCGATCTCTTCCGGGCTGGGCTCGTGATCGAGCTTCTGCGTCAACTCACGCGCAGCGCGCAGGTAGACGTTCAATTCCTTGACCACATGGATCGGCAGGCGAATCGTGCGGGTCTGGTTCATGATCGCCCGTTCGATGGTCTGGCGAATCCACCAGGTGGCATAGGTGGAAAAACGGAAGCCACGCTCGGGATCGAACTTCTCCACCGCACGAATCAGGCCGAGGTTGCCTTCCTCGACCAGATCGAGCAGCGACAGACCGCGGTTGACGTAGCGCCGTGCGATCTTCACCACCAGGCGCAGGTTGCTCTCGATCATGCGCTTGCGCCCCGCCGGATCACCCTTTTGTGCCAGGCGGGCGAAGTGCACTTCTTCTTCGGGAGTCAGGAGGGGGGAGAAACCGATTTCGTTGAGGTACAACTGGGTCGCGTCGAGCGCCCGGTTGTAGTCGATGAACTTGTGTTGTTTGGCCTTGCCAGCAGCCGAGGGCCGGTGCGTATCGCTGGCGCGGTCGAATGCTGTGGCCGGTTCCATGAGCAGAACCGCATCGTCGACGTCAAACTCCAGCGCTTCTTTTTCGAGTGCCATTTATTGTTGTCCTGTTCTGAGTTCGACAACAGGCTCGGGCAGCACGCAATCCTTGGCAATACTCGAGCCCATCCCAGTGCCGGAACAGGCGGGCGTCAGGTCAACGTCTCGGCAGATATTGCAGGGGGTCTACGGGTTTTCCCTGGCGACGAATTTCGAAATGCAGCTTCACCCGGTCGGTTCCCGTCGATCCCATCTCGGCAATGCCTTGCCCAGCCTTGACTTGTTGGCCCTCCCGCACCAGCAGCCTGCGGTTGTGACCGTAGGCGCTTACATAGGTATCGCTGTGCTTGATGATTACAAGTTCGCCGTAACCCCGTAATCCACTACCGGCGTACACAACAGTCCCATCAGAAGCAGCTAAGACAGGCTGTCCTAATTCCCCGGCGATATCAATTCCTTTATTCAAACTGCCGTTTGAGGAAAAACGCCCGATGATCGTGCCGTTCGCCGGCCATGCCCAGCCGCTTGCCGAGCGGGTGACCGGCGTCACCGGCGTGGTCGCCGGCTGGCTGGGTGCGGTGCTGATGCTGGGTTGCCGTGGCACCGGGGTGGCGACCACCACAGGCGTCGAAGGCGCGGGTTTCGGTGCTGCCGGCGCCGGGGCGACAGGGCGCGGTGCGGTGGCGACGGAAGGTGCTGCACGTCCGTCGAAGCTGATCCGCTGGCCAGGATAGATGACGTGCGGCGGCCGGATGCCATTCACCCGGGCCAGCTCACGCCAGTCCCAGCCGAAGCGGAAGGCGATCGACCAGAGCGTATCGCCACGGCGGACGATGTAATGGCCGCTGGTGACACGGTCGCGATTGTTGCGATCGACGACCTGCACGCCCCCCGGCGGAGCGGATGCGCAACCGAGAAGCGTCGAGCCGATCAGCATGACGCCCAGGAACGAACGGACCAGAGGATCGCGAATCCACCGCTGAATGGCTGTGAGCCTCAATGCCCGCTCCCTTTCATAAAAAGTCCGTTCAGACGCTTTCCGCCACCGGCTGACGCCGACCGGCGAACCACTCGAGGCCGAGCACCAGCACGATACCGCCGATAGCCAACAGGATAGCTATCAGCAACTGGGGATCATGCCCGGTTAGGTCGCCGTAGGTGGCGGGCAGCAGGTTCTGCTGCAGCAGAGGGGTCCGTTCGCCGTGCGAGTTGGTCTGCCAGGTGAGGGTTTCCTTCCAGGGCCAGACCTTGTTCAGCGAGCCGAGCATGAGCCCGGTGAGGAACGCCAGGGTCAGGTCGCGCCAGTGCTTGAGCATCCAGCTGAGCAGCTTGGCGAAACTCAGCAGGCCGAGCAGGCAGCCGGCGGCGAAGGTCATCAGCACGCCGACGTCGAGATTCTTGACCGCGCCCAGCACCACCGGATAGAGCCCCAGCAATACCAGGATGAAGCTGCCGGAAATCCCCGGCAGGATCATCGCGCAGATCGCGATGGCACCGGCCAGGAACAGGCTCAGCCCACCGCTGCTCCACTGCATGGGCGCGGCCACGGTGATCCAGTAGGCGAAGCCGATGCCCAGGCAGAAACTGAGGATTCGCGACAGGTTGCGGCGCTGGATTTCCTTGCCGACCAGATGCACCGAGACCAGGATCAGGCCGAAAAAGAACGACCATACCGGGATCGGATGATGCTCCAGCAGATAGGTTATTAGCCTGGCCAGGGTGAAGACGCTGGTGAGGATGCCCGCGAAGAGAACCAGCAGGAAGGTCGCGTTGGCGGTCTTCCAGGCCTCGGCAACGCGGCCGCGCAGCAGCGGAGCGACGGCATAGGGCACCGCGCTGATCGAGCGCAGCAGCTCGTCATAGATACCGGTGATGAAGGCTACCGTGCCGCCCGACACGCCGGGCACCACATCCGCCGCCCCCATGGCCATACCCTTGGCATACAACAACAAAGCGCTCTTCATGTTTCCTTCCGCTGAATGATCAAACTACGGGTCCATTGAGCAGCGGCACGAAACGTACGGTATCCAGAAGATGGCGGGAAAAGCCGTTTTCCTCTCGAATGATCAGCATCAGTTGCTGGACTTCGCCGGCACCCACCGGAATCACCAGGCGCCCACCGGGCGCCAGTTGTTCGAGCAGGGCCTGCGGCACGTCGGCGGCCGCCGCGGTGACGATGATGCCGTTGTAGGGCGCCAGTGCCGGCCAACCCTCCCAACCATCGCCCCAGCGAAAGACCACATTACGCAGCTTGAGTTCGGCCAGGCGCTCCTTGGCACGGTCCTGTAGCGCCTGGATGCGCTCGACCGAGAACACCCGCTCGACCAGTTGCGCCAGCACGGCGGTCTGGTAGCCCGAGCCAGTACCGATCTCCAGCACCTTGTCCAGCGGGCCGTCGGCCAGCAGCAGCTCGCTCATGCGGGCGACCATGAACGGCTGGGAAATCGTCTGGTTGTGGCCGATGGGCAGCGCGGTGTCCTCGTAGGCCCGATGCGCCAGGGCCTCGTCGACGAACAGGTGGCGCGGCGTGCGGCGAATCACCTCGAGCACGTGGGGATTGGACAGCCCCTCCTCGTAGAGCCGCTGGATCAGGCGATCGCGCGTGCGCTGGGATGTCATGCCGGAGCCGTGGAGCAACAGGCTGTCTTGTCCGCGATGGTTCACAGCACATTCTCCAGCCAGCTTTCGAGGCCCTTGAAGGCCTCATGGAAGGTCCGGTCCAGCTGCAGCGGCGTGATCGACACGTAGCCCTGCATGACGGCGTGGAAGTCGGTGCCCGGGCCACCGTCCTCGACGTCGCCGGCGACCGAGATCCAGTAGCCCTCCTTGCCGCGCGGGTTGGCCTGCTTGACCGGCGGCTTGGCCCGGCTGCGATGCCCCAGGCGGGTGAGCTGGATGCCGCGGATGTGGTCCAGCGGCAGGTTCGGCACATTCACGCTGAGCACGGTGCGCGGCGGCAGGTCGAGTTGGTCGTGCTTCTCCACCAGCGTGCGGGCGATGTAGGCGGCCGTCGGCAGGTTCTCCGGCGAGCGCGAGATCAGCGAGAAGGCAAAGGCGGGAAGGCCGGTGAAACGCCCCTCGATGGCGGCGGCGACCGTGCCGGAATAGAGCACGTCGTCGCCCAGGTTGGCACCGAGGTTGATTCCCGAGACCACCATGTCCGGGGTGTCGTCGAGCAGGCCATTGAGTCCCAGGTGCACGCAATCGGTGGGCGAGCCGTTCAGGCCGATGAAACCGTTGGGCATGCTCACCGGATGCAGCGGGCGGTCCAGGGTGAGCGCGCTGCTGGCGCCGCTCATGTCCTGGATCGGGGCTACCACCTTGCACTCGGCATAATCGGCCAGCGCGTCGTAAAGCGCGGCGAGCCCGGGTGCATACACCCCGTCGTCGTTGGCGATCAGAATACGCATCAGATGTCCGTCTGCCCTGCCAGGCTGACCAGCTCGCGCACCACGGCGGTGGCGAAGCATCCGGTCGGCAGGACGAATTCCAGTTGCAGAATGTCAGGCTCGGGATAATGCCATGACAAACCGCCGATGGGGAGGCGAAGAATGCGCCGTTCGTGCTTCATGCCGCTTGCGCCAGCCAATTGGCGATTGCCGGCTCGGCAGCGGCGACACGCTGCTCCAGCGCCTGGATTCCGCCGCCTGCCGGCGACTCGCCACTGCCCCACAACGGGCCGGTGGGGTGCAGGTCGAGAATCGCCAGCCGCGGGTCGCTGCACTCGGCCTCGCCTGCCGGGAAAAAGCTGCGGCTGTCGGTGAAGGCGAGCAGGTCGCCCACCTGCGCCCGATCCCAGCTCGCCTCGGCGACCCGCTCGGCCAGGACCCGGTTGAACAGGTAGCTGCGCCCGGCCGAGAGCAGCCGCGAGCGCAGGTTGCGCTGCAGCGGCAGTTCCCCTCGGGCGGCGAAGTCGCGGGCGCCGTGCAGGTTGCCGCCCTCGTGACCGAAGCGCTGCAGGCCGAAGTAGTTGGGCACGCCACGGGCCTTGATCCGCTCCAGTCGGGCATCGAGCGCCGCCTGCTCGCCACGCAGCTCGGTCAGGCGCAGGGTGAAACCGTTGGCCGAATGCGCGCCACGCTGCAGCTTGCGCTGGTGGCGCGTGCGCTGGAGGATCGCCAGGCTTTCGTTCTCCGCCGCCGCCAGGTCCGGATCGGCCTTGCCCGGCAGGTGCAGGCTGAACCACTGCCGGGTCAGCGCCTGGCGGTCCTTCAGCCCGGCGTAGCTGATCATCTTCAGCGGCACCCCGGCGGCGCGGGCGATGCGCCTGGCGGCCTCCTCGGTATTCAGGTTGCGCTTTTCCACCCACAACCACAGGTGTTCGCCCTCGCCGGACAGCGGGATGTCGAGCACCTCGTCGACCTGGAAATCCTCGGCGACGGCCTTCAGTACCGCGCTACCGCAGGGCTCGCCATGGGCACGCGGCCCGAGCAGCTGCGCCTCGTTCATGCGTGAACCAGCAAGGCGACCGCATGCACCGCGATCCCCTCCTCGCGCCCGGCGAAGCCGAGCTTCTCGGTGGTGGTGGCCTTGACGTTGACCTGGTCCATCTCGACCTGCAGGTCCTTGGCAATCAGCGCGCGCATGCGCTCGATGTGCGGCGCCATCTTCGGCGCCTGGGCGACGATGGTGGCGTCGACGTTGCCGACCTTCCAGCCCTTGGCCTTCACCTGCTCGAGTACGTGGCGCAGCAGCACGCGGCTGTCGGCCCCCTTGAACTGCGGGTCGGTGTCGGGGAAGTGCTTGCCGATGTCGCCCAGCGCCGCGGCGCCGAGCAGCGCATCGCTCAGCGCATGCAGCAGCACATCACCGTCGGAATGGGCCAGCAGCCCGAACCTGTGTGGAATTCGCACGCCGCCGAGCGTGATGAAATCGCCCTCGCCGAAGCGGTGCACGTCGAAGCCATGGCCGATACGCATAGAAAGAACACCCTGGAAAACTCAGGTGGCGATTCTACAGGAGCGAACAGCCGCAGCGCGGGCGCTTCATCATCGATAGCGGCGATAGGCACCATCAGACGAATCGATCACATATCGTTTTATTCCGATATATAGTTCGCCTCATTCCGATATACGACTGCGAAACAGCCCATGCCCGACGATTTCGACGACATCATCAAGGCGCTCGCCCATCCCCTGCGCCGCGACATCCTGCGCTGGCTCAAGGAGCCGCAGCGCTACTTCGCCGAGCAGCACCACTCGCTGGAGAACGGTGTCTGCGCCGGGCAGATCGACCAGCGCGCGGGCCTCTCGCAATCGACGGTATCGGCGCACCTGGCCACCCTGCAGAAAGCCGGGCTGATCAGCAGCCGGAAGGTTGGCCAGTGGCACTTCTTCAAGCGCAACGACGAGGTCATCCAGGCCTTCGTCGAGCGTATCGGCCAGGATCTCTGACCGTTTTATCGAACCACCCTCGCGTACAGGAGCAGCACGGCTATGCCCACACTCTTCGACCCGATCAGGATCGGCGACCTGGAACTGAACAACCGTATCATCATGGCGCCCCTGACCCGCTGCCGCGCCGAGCCCGGCCGCGTGCCCGGCGAGCTGATGGTCGAGTACTACAGCCAGCGCGCCGATGCCGGCCTGATCATCAGCGAAGCCACCTCGGTGACACCGATGGGCGTCGGCTATCCGGACACGCCCGGCATCTGGTCCGCCGAGCAGGTGCAGGGCTGGAAGAAGATCACCGATGCCGTGCACGCCAAGGGCGGCAAGATCGTCTTGCAGCTCTGGCACGTCGGACGCATCTCCGATCCGCTCTACCTCGACGGCCAGCTGCCGGTCGCGCCCAGCGCCATCAAGCCGGCCGGGCATGTCAGCCTGGTGCGGCCAATGAAGGACTACGAGACGCCGCGCGCATTGCAGACCGAGGAAATCCCCGACATCGTCGAGGCCTATCGCAAGGGGGCCGAGAACGCCAAGGAAGCCGGTTTCGACGGTGTGGAGATCCATGGCGCCAACGGCTACCTGCTCGACCAGTTCCTGCAGGACAGCACCAACCAGCGCAGCGACGCCTACGGCGGCTCGCTGGAGAACCGCGCACGGTTGCTGCTGGAAGTGACCGATGCCGCCATCTCGGTCTGGGGCGCCGGCCGCGTCGGCATGCATCTGGCGCCGCGTGCCGACTCCCATGATATGGGCGATTCCAACCGCGCGGAGACCTTCGGCTACGTCGCCCGCGAGTTGGGCAAGCGCGGCATCGCCTTCATCTGCACCCGCGAGAAGGCCGGCGAGGACAGCCTCGGTCCGCAGTTGAAGCAGATTTTCGGCGGCGTCTATATCGCCAACGAGCGCTTCACCGGGGAACAGGCCAACGCCTGGCTGGCCGAAGGCAAGGCCGATGCGGTGGCGTTCGGCATTCCCTTCATCGCCAACCCGGACCTGGTCGAGCGGCTGCGCCGGAATGCTCCGCTGAACGAGCCCAGGCCCGAACTGTTCTATGCCCAAGGTGCCGAAGGCTACACCGATTATCCGTCGCTCTAGCTCCTGGCGATGGAAAGGCCCGACCGGGAACTCCGGCCGGGCCTTTTTTGTGACGGTCGTTCCTGGCGGTAGACGCATGGATGAGGCTACGCCGTCATCCACCCTACGCCCTCAACGCCGCGGCATGCGGCCTCGTAGGGTGGAAACCGCAAAGCGTTTTCCACGCGGCCGGCGCATCAAGCAAACGCCCCGGCCAGCATATTCGCCGGCGAACCAGACGCGTGGATGAGGCTACGCCGTCATCCACCCTACGCCTTCAACGCCGCGGCGTGATGGCGCAGGTGGTCATCGATGAAGCTGGAGATGAAGTAGTAGCTGTGGTCGTAGCCGGGCTGGATGCGCAGCGTCAGCGGGTGATCGGCCACCTTGGCTGCCGCCTCCAACGCCTCGGGCTTCAACTGGCTGACCATGAAGTCGTCGCGATCGCCCTGGTCCACCAGGATCGGCAGTTTCTCGCCAGCCTCGGCGATCAGCGTGCAGGCGTCCCACTCGCGCCAGCGCGAACGGTCCGCGCCCAGATAGTGGGTGAAGGCCTTCTCGCCCCACGGGCAGTTCAGCGGATTGACGATCGGCGCGAAGGCCGACAGCGACCGGTAACGGCCCGGGTTCTTCAGCGCGCAGATCAACGCGCCGTGACCGCCCATGGAGTGCCCGCTGATGCCGCGCCTGTCGGACACCGGGAAATTCGCCTCGATCAGCGCCGGCAGTTCGTCCACCACGTAGTCGTACATGCGGTAGTGCTGCGCCCAGGGCTGTTCGGTAGCGTTGAGGTAGAACCCGCGCCCAGGCCGAAGTCCCAGGCACCCTCGGGGTCGTCCGGCACGCCGGCGCCGCGCGGGCTGGTATCCGGCGCCACGATGATCAGGCCGAGCTCCGCCGCCAGGCGATGGGCGCCGGCCTTCTGCATGAAGTTCTCGTCCGTGCAGGTCAGCCCGGACAGCCAGTACAGCACCGGCAGCTGCTCGCCCTGCTCGGCCTGCGGCGGCAGGTACACGGCGAAGACCATGTCGCAGTTCAGGCTGCGCGAACGATGCCGGTAGCGCTTGTGCCAGCCACCGAAGCTTTTCTGGCAGGAAAGGTTTTCAAGGGTCATGGGTAGGCCTCGCGTAGGGTGGAAAACCGCGAAGCGTTTTCCACCTGCCGAGGTGGATAAGCCGTCTGGCGACGGCGTTAGCCACCCTCCGGATCAATAGTGGATGACGGTACGGATGCTCTTGCCCTCGTGCATCAGGTCGAAGGCCTCGTTGATCTTTTCCAGCGGCAGGTTGTGGGTGATGAAGGTATCCAGCGGGATCTCGCCACTCTGCGCTTTCGCCACGTAGCCCGGCAGTTCGGTACGCCCCTTGACGCCGCCGAAGGCCGAACCGCGCCAGACGCGCCCGGTGACCAGCTGGAACGGCCGGGTGCTGATCTCCTGGCCGGCACCGGCAACGCCGATGATGGTCGACTCGCCCCAGCCCTTGTGGCAGCACTCCAGCGCCGCGCGCATCAGTTGCACGTTGCCGACGCACTCGAAGCTGTAGTCGACGCCGCCGTCGGTCATCTCGACGATCACCTCCTGGATCGGCTTGTCGTGCTCCTTGGGATTGACGAAGTCGGTGGCGCCCAGCTCCTCGGCGATGGCGAACTTGCCCGGATTGATGTCGATGGCGATGATCCGGCTGGCCTTGGCCATCTTGGCGCCGATGATCGCCGCCAGGCCGATGCCGCCCAGGCCGAAGATGGCGACCGTGGCGCCCTCTTCCACCTTGGCCGTGTTGAGCACCGCGCCGATACCGGTGGTCACGCCGCAACCCAGCAGGCAGACCTTCTCCAGCGGCGCCTCCTTGGGAATCACCGCCACCGAGACTTCCGGCAGCACGGTGTACTCGGAGAAGGTCGAGCAGCCCATGTAGTGATAGATCGGCTCGCCGTTGTAGCTGAAGCGGCTGGTGCCGTCCGGCATCAGGCCCTTGCCCTGGGTGGCGCGCACCGAGCTGCACAGGTTGGTCTTGCCGGACTTGCAGAACTTGCACTCGCGGCATTCGGCGGTGTACAGCGGGATCACATGGTCACCGACGGCCACCGAGATGACGCCCTCGCCCACCGCCTCGACGATACCGCCGCCCTCATGGCCGAGAATGCACGGGAAGACGCCTTCGGAGTCCTCGCCCGACAGCGTATAGGCGTCGGTATGGCATACGCCGGTGGCGACGATGCGGATCAGCACTTCGCCGGCCTTGGGCGGCTCAACGTCCACTTCCACGATCTTCAGGGGCTGGTTGGGGCCGAAGGCGACCGCGGCGCGCGACTTGATGGTCATGGCATCACTCTCGTTGTGTGTCAGGGAAAGCGGAAAGTGTAATTCACTCTCCAACTGGCTTAATGAGCGTTTCGGGAAAACATTATTGCTGCCGAGGGACAATACGCTACCATTTCGTACAACCGTTCCCAGTCCCCCAAGTTGTCTATGCCTGAGTTGTCTGTTGCGGATGGACGTCCCCCTGTAGGAGCGGGCCATGCCCGCGAATATTCAGCGTGCAAAAGCGTCGCGGGCATGGCCCGCTCCTATCACTTCGAGCAACACATGACTGGACACTGCCTGCCGTTTTCCCGGAGCTCCCGATGAATCGCTGGGAAGGCCTCGACGAATTCGTCGCCGTCGCCGAATGTGGCAGCTTCATGCGCGCCGCCGAGCGCCTGCGCGTATCGTCCTCGCACGTCAGCCGCCAGGTCGCCCGCCTCGAGGAACGGCTGCAGGCACGCCTGCTCTACCGCACCACCCGCCGCGTGTCGCTGACCGAGGCGGGGCACACCTTCTTCACCCGCTGCCAGCGGCTGATCGAGGAGCGCGACGAAGCCTTCCTGGCGATCAGCGACCTGCATGCCGCGCCGACCGGGCTGCTGCGCATGACTGCCGCGGTGGCCTACGGCGAGCGCTTCATCGTGCCGCTGGTGAACGAATTCATGGCTCGCCACCCGCAACTGCGGGTCGAGATCGAGCTGTCCAACCGCACCCTGGACCTGGTGCAGGAAGGCTACGACCTGGCGATTCGTCTGGGCCGCCTCGGCGACTCGCGGCTGGTCGCCAGCCGTATCGCGCCCCGGGCGATGTACCTGTGTGCCGCACCGGCCTACCTGGAGCGCTACGGGCGCCCGCACACCCTGTCGGAACTGGCGCGGCACAACTGCCTGATCGGTACGGGCGATACCTGGGCATTCCAGGTCGACGGTCGCGAGCAGCACTTCAAACCGACCGGCAACTGGCGCTGCAACAGCGGCCAGGCCGTGCTGGATGCCGCCCTGCGCGGTTTCGGCCTGTGCCAGTTGCCGGACTACTACGTGCAGGAACCGCTGCGCCGCGGGGAGCTGGTCTCGCTGCTCGAAGCCAACCAGCCGCCGGACACCGCCGTCTGGGCGATATATCCGCAGCGGCGCTACCCGCTGCCCAAGGTTCGCCTGCTGATCGAGGCGCTGAAGACCGGGCTCGCGCGCTGCCCGGAATATGCCGGCGAGGAACGCTGAACCGAGCCCGGCACCATGCGTCCGAGGGGGCGGCAGGCGGCGGAACCCAGCCCCGCTTGCCACGTCGTAACTTCTGTAGCTGCATATCCTTCGCGTCTTCGCGCACGGGTATGCAGCGCTTCAATCAGGAGGACACCATGCAGGTTCTGGTGAACAGCAATCACAGCGTCGACGTTTCCAACGGCCTGGAGGAACGCATCAGGGCGACCGTGGAGAGCGAACTGGAACGTTTCGATGGCCAGTTGACCCGGGTCGAAGTTCATCTCAACGACGAAAACAGCGGCAAGAGCGGCCCGCAGGACAAACGCTGCCAGATGGAGGCGCGGGTCAAGGGGCACGAGCCGATTTCCGCCACGCACAAGGCCGAATCGCTGGACCTGGCGATCAACGGCGCCGCGGAGAAACTCAATCACGCCCTGAGCCATGCGCTCGACAAATTCAATCGCCACTGACCACCGGCCAACGATGGCCACAGAAAGCGCCATCAATCACCACTGCGAGGGACCGAATCACCAATTCGATGGAGGCCACCCATGAACCGCCTGCTCGACCGCGAAACCCTTTCCCAACTGCTGTCACGGCGCGAAGGGCCGTGTCTGTCGCTCTACCAGCCCACCCATCGCAGCTTCCCTGAACGCCAGCAGGACCCGATCCGCTTCAAGCATCTGGTCCGGCAACTGGAAGATGCCCTCAAGCAGCAGGGCCACGGCGAACAGGTGCCGTCGCTGCTCAAGCCATTCCATGCGCTGGTCGACGACAACGACTTCTGGAACCATAGCCTTGACGGCCTGGCAGCGTTCGCCGCGAAGGATTACTTCGAGGTCTATCGTCTGCAGCGCAGCGTGCCGGAGCTGGCCGTGGCCAACGAGCGCATGCACCTCAAGCCGCTGCTGCGCATCGCCCAGTCGGCCGACCGCTACCAGATCCTCTGCCTGTCGCGCGACTCGGTGCGCCTGTTCGAGGGCAACCGCGATGCGCTCGACGAAGTGAAGCTGCACGAGGCGGTACCGCGCACCCTCACCGAGGCGCTGGGCAGCGATATGACCGACAAGGGCCAGAGCGGCTTCGTCCAGGGCTACAGCCGCGCCGGCGAGCGCGGCGACTCCATGCAGGTCGAGGCCGGCGGCAGCGGCAAGCAGGCGGAGATCGATCGCGACCGCGACCGTTTCTTCCGCGAGGTCGACCGGGCGATCGCCGAGCATCACTCGAAACCCTCGGGGCTGCCGCTGATCCTCGCCGCACTGCCGGAGCAGCAGCCGCACTTCCGCCGTATCAGCCATAACGAGCAGCTGCTGGCCGAAGGCATCGAGATCGGCCAGGGCACGCTGAGCACCAACGAGCTGCGTGAAAAGAGCTGGCTGGTCATGCAGCCACGCTACCTCAAGCGCCTCGAGGGCCTGCTCGAGCAGTTCGGCTCCTCCCACGGCCAGGGTCTGGGCTCGGATCGCCTGGAGGACATCGGCGAAGCTACCCAGCAAGGCCGGGTCGCCACCCTGCTGGTGGAGGCCGAACGCAAGATTCCCGGGCAGGCCGACAAGGCCCGGGGCAAGGCGATCCCCGGGGACGGGGACGGCATGACCACGCCGGACCTGCTCGACGAGCTGACCATCTGGACCCTGGAACAAGGCGGCGAAGTAGTCGTGGTGCCGGTGGAGCGCATGCCTACCGCCACCGGGGCCGCGGCGATCTATCGCTTCTGAGGGCATATGGCAGACAGGCCCCGGCCTGTCTGCCATGACCGCGAGTTCAAGCCTTCCAGCACCGCTCGAGCCAGAGCAGGTCCTCGGGCCGGGTGATCTTCAGGTTGTCCGCGCGGCCTTCCACCAGGCGCGGCGAAAGCCCTGCCCACTCGATGGCCGACGCCTCGTCGGTGACCGTCGCCCCGGCCTCCAGCGCCGCCGCGAGCGAGCGTTGCAGGCCGCCCAGATGGAACATCTGCGGCGTATAGGCCTGCCAGATCACGCTGCGATCCACGGTTTCCACGACCCGGCCATCCGGGCCTGCACGCTTGAGCGTGTCGCACGCGGGCACGGCCAGCAGGCCGCCCACCGCGTCGTCGGCCAGCTCGGCCAGCAATCTGTCCAGATCGCTGCGGGCCAGGTTGGGCCGCGCCGCATCGTGCACCAGCACCCAGTCGCCAGCGCCGGCGCCGAGCTCGCGCAGGCGCTGCAGGCCGCCCAGCACCGAATCGCAACGCTCGCTGCCACCGGCCGCGCGCTGGATACGGGTGTCGCGCGCACACGGCAGGTCCTGCCAGTACGGATCGTCGGGCGCCAGGCAGACCACCAGCCCCAGCAGCCGGGGATGGTCGAGAAAGCAGTCCAGCGTGTGTTCGAGGATGCAGCGCCCAGCCAGTTGCAGGTACTGCTTGGGTCGGTCGGCGCGCATGCGGCTGCCGATGCCGGCGGCCGGAATCACCACCCAGAAGGCAGGAAGGTCGTGTGGGTTCATTCGATCAGCTGATAGAGGGTCTCGCCCTCTTTGACCATGCCGAGTTCCTGGCGGGCACGTTCCTCGACGGTTTCCATGCCCTGCTTGAGCTCCAGGACTTCCGCCTCGAGAATCCGGTTGCGCTCCAGCAGCCGCTCGTTCTCGCCCTGCTGCTCGGCGATCTGCTTGTTCAGGCTGCTGACCTGGGCCAGGCTGCCCTCACCCACCCACAGGCGATACTGCAAGCCGCCCAAGAGCAGAATCAGCACGACGAACAACCAGTAAGGGCGACGCATAGCAGGCATGAAACGGCTTCGGCTGTATTCGAATATGGGAAAGCGGTGACCGGCGGCGGCTGCTCTTTCTCGGAAACCGGCTTTCAGGATTGAAGCAAAAAAGGGCGACTCACGCCGCCCTTTTTTAGAATGCCGCGGCTCAGAGCCTGTTCACGATCTCGCGAGCTAGAGTCCTGCAAGGCAAAAACAGGCGAGGAAGCGGAGTTTACTGATGTAAATGAGCATGACTCACTCCGTTCGCCCTTCGGGCCGCGCTAAAGCGCGTTAGCCGCAAGCGGCTTGCCGAGCCTGTTTTTAACGCCGCAGGGCCGACGCGCAGCAGATCATGAACAGGTTCTCAGCCGCGGAATTCGGCACGGCCCTTGTACGGCGCCTTGCCGGCCAGCTGCTCCTCGATGCGCAGCAGCTGGTTGTACTTCGACACGCGGTCGGAGCGGCACAGCGAACCGGTCTTGATCTGACCGGCGGCAGTGCCCACGGCCAGGTCGGCGATGGTGCTGTCCTCGGTCTCGCCGCTGCGGTGCGAGATCACCGCGGTGTAGCCGGCGGCCTTGGCCATCTGGATGGCTTCCAGGGTTTCGCTCAGCGAGCCGATCTGGTTGAACTTGATCAGGATCGAGTTGGCGATGCCCTTGTCGATGCCTTCCTTGAGGATCTTGGTGTTGGTGACGAACAGGTCGTCGCCGACCAGTTGGACCTTCTCGCCGATCTTGTCGGTCAGCGCCTTCCAGCCGGCCCAGTCGGACTCGTCCATGCCGTCTTCGATGGAGATGATCGGATAACGTTGGCTCAGGCCGGCCAGGTAGTCGGCGAAGCCTTCGGCGTCGAACACCTTGCCTTCACCGGCCAGGTCGTACTTGCCGTCCTTGTAGAACTCGCTGGAGGCGCAGTCCAGGGCCAGGGTCACGTCGCTGCCCAGCGTGTAGCCGGCCTTCGCGACCGCCTCGGCAATGGCGCCCAGTGCGTCCTCGTTGGAGGCCAGGTTCGGCGCGAAACCGCCCTCGTCGCCCACCGCAGTGTTCAGGCCGCGAGCCTTGAGCACGGCCTTGAGGTGATGGAAGATCTCGGCGCCCATGCGCAGCGCGTCGGCGAAGGTCTTGGCGCCGACCGGCTGGACCATGAATTCCTGGATGTCGACGTTATTGTCGGCATGCTCGCCGCCGTTGATGATGTTCATCATCGGCACCGGCATGGAGTACTGGCCGGGAGTGCCGTTGAGGTCGGCGATGTGCGCGTAGAGCGGCACGCCCTTGGCCTGGGCGGCGGCCTTGGCGGCGGCCAGGGACACGGCGAGGATGGCGTTGGCGCCCAGCTTGGCCTTGTTCTCGGTACCGTCCAGCTCGATCATCGCCTGGTCCAGGCCCTTCTGGTCGACCGGGTCCTTGCCCAGCAGCAGATCGCGGATCGGGCCGTTGACGTTGGCCACGGCGGTCAGCACGCCCTTGCCCAGGTAGCGGCTCTTGTCGCCATCACGCAGCTCCAGCGCCTCGCGCGAACCGGTGGATGCACCGGACGGCGCACAGGCACTGCCGATGATGCCGTTGTCGAGGATCACGTCGGCTTCCACGGTGGGGTTGCCACGGGAATCGAGAACTTCACGCCCCTTGATGTCGACGATCTTTGCCATTGTTGTTAACACTCCGTAGATAGCTGCAAGGCTTCAAGCAGTTTCGATTGGCGGGAAATTCTTGACCAGGTCATCCAGCTGCTTGAGCTGGGTGAGGAAAGGCTCCAGCTTGTCCAGGCGCAGGGCGCACGGACCGTCGCACTTGGCATTGTCCGGGTCCGGATGCGCTTCGAGGAACAGCCCGGCCAGCCCCTGGGACAGGCCGGCCTTGGCCAGGTCGGTGACCTGGGCACGACGACCACCGGCCGAGTCGGCACGCCCACCGGGCATCTGCAGGGCATGGGTGACGTCGAAGAACACCGGGTACTCGAACTGCTTCATGATGCCGAAGCCGAGCATGTCGACCACCAGGTTGTTGTAGCCGAAGGACGAACCGCGCTCGCAGAGGATCAGCTGGTCGTTACCGGCCTCCTCGCATTTGCGCAGGATGTGCTTCATTTCCTGCGGGGCGAGGAACTGCGCCTTCTTGATGTTTATCACCGCGCCGGTCTTGGCCATCGCCACCACCAGGTCGGTCTGCCGCGAAAGGAAGGCCGGCAGCTGGATGATGTCGCAGACCTCGGCCACCGGCTGCGCCTGCCAGGGCTCGTGCACGTCGGTGATGACCGGCACGCCGAAGGTCTTCTTCACTTCCTCGAAGATCTTCATCCCCTCTTCCAGGCCGGGGCCACGGAACGAGGTGATGGAGGAGCGGTTGGCCTTGTCGAAGCTGGCCTTGAACACGTAGGGGATGCCGAGCTTCTCGGTCACCCGCACGTATTCTTCGCAGGCCTGCATGGCCAGGTCGCGGGACTCCAGCACGTTGATCCCGCCGAACAGCACGAACGGCTTGTCGTTGGCGATCTCGATGCCGCCTACGCGGATGGTCTTCTGGCTCATGCCTTCTTCGCCTTGTAGTCCAGTGCGGCGTTGACGAAGCCGCTGAACAGCGGATGGCCGTCACGCGGCGTGGAGGTGAATTCCGGGTGGAACTGGCAGGCGACGAACCAGGGATGGTCCGGCGCCTCGACCACTTCCACCAGCGCGCCGTCGCCGGAACGGCCGGTAATCTTCAGCCCCGCCGCCTGCAGTTGCGGCAGCAGGTTGTTGTTCACTTCGTAGCGATGGCGATGGCGCTCGACGATGCGCTCCTGGCCATAGCATTCGAATACCTTCGAGCCCGGCTCCAGGCCACACTCCTGGGCGCCCAGGCGCATGGTGCCGCCCAGGTCCGAGGTATCGCTGCGGGTTTCCACCGCGCCACTGGCGTCTTCCCATTCAGTGATCAGGCCGACCACCGGATGGCCGCTGTTCTTGTCGAACTCGGTGGAATTGGCGTCTTCCCAGCCCAGCACGTCGCGGGCGAACTCGATGACCGCGACCTGCATGCCCAGGCAGATGCCCAGGTAGGGAATCCTGTTCTCGCGCGCATAGCGGACCGTGGCGATCTTGCCTTCCACGCCACGCAGGCCGAAGCCGCCCGGCACCAGGATGGCATCGACGCCTTGCAGCAGGCCGACGCCCTGGTTCTCGATGTCTTCGGAGTCGATATAGCGCAGGTTCACCTTGGTACGGCTCTGGATGCCAGCGTGGCTCATCGCCTCGATCAGAGACTTGTAGGCATCCAGAAGTTCCATGTACTTGCCGACCATGGCGATGGTGACTTCCTTCTCGGGATGCAGCTTGGCATCGACCACACGGTCCCACTCGGACAGGTCGGCGCCACGGCATTCGAGGCCGAAACGCTCGACCACGTAGTCATCGAGGCCCTGGGCATGCAGGATGCCCGGGATCTTGTAGATGGTGTCGGCGTCCGGCAGGCTGATCACCGCGCGCTCTTCGACGTTGGTGAACAGCGCGATCTTGCGCCGCGAGGAGACGTCGATGGCGCGGTCGGAACGGCAGACCAGCACGTCCGGCTGCAGGCCGATGGAGCGCAGTTCCTTGACCGAATGCTGGGTCGGCTTGGTCTTGGTCTCGCCGGCGGTGGCGATGTAGGGCACCAGCGTCAGGTGCATCAGCATGGCGCGCTTGGCGCCGACTTCCACGCGCAGCTGGCGGATCGCCTCGAGGAAGGGTTGCGACTCGATGTCGCCGACGGTGCCGCCGACTTCCACCAGGGCCACGTCGGCATCGCCGGCGCCTTGATGATGCGGCGCTTGATCTCGTCGGTGATGTGCGGGATGACCTGGATGGTCGCGCCAGGTAGTCGCCACGGCGCTCACGACGCAGCACGTCCTCGTAGACGCGGCCGGTGGTGAAGTTGTTGTTCTGGGTCATGCGGGTGCGGATGAACCGCTCGTAGTGGCCCAGGTCAAGGTCGGTCTCGGCGCCGTCGTGGGTGACGAACACCTCACCGTGCTGGAACGGGCTCATGGTGCCCGGATCGACGTTGATGTAAGGGTCCAGCTTGAGCATCGTGACCTTCAGGCCCCGCGCCTCCAGGATGGCCGCCAATGAAGCCGAGGCGATGCCTTTCCCCAATGAAGAAACAACACCACCCGTGACGAAGATGTAGCGCGTCATGAAAAACCCTAGAAGTCTGCGTTAAGCGGCCGGCGCCGCCGGGGGAAAGCGAAGGTGCCATTGCTCGCCGATCGGCAATAGCGCAACTGCCACGGAGTCGAAGAAACCGCAGAAGCTGTATTGAGACGGGAGCGTAGTCTACCGGAAAGGCCTTATCAGCTCAAACCGCTAAAAAGGGGGTGTGCGCCAAGACAGGGCAGGCCATCCCGCGCTCAACTGCGGCAGATTGGCCACCGCGATCAGCTCGCCGTCGCGGTACAGCAAGGGTAGGCGCGCGCGCACGAAGCCCGGCAGACCGGCCTCGTTGAGCAGGCGCTTGAGATCGCGACGGCCGCGCCCGGGTACCGCGAGCACTTCGCCGCCCTGGCGGTAGCGCACCTGCAATCGGCCGGAGGGCGGCGTCCCGTCCAGCCGCAGCGTTCCGTTGCCGGGCAACTCCAGGGCGACACCCGGTTGCGGCCAGTCGACCGGGCCGCCGGTCGGCTCCAGCCAGCCATCGGGCAGCCACCAGATCCTCTCCCCGCCGCGCTGCAACTCGCCACCGGCCAGCCGCCAGCGGGGCGTGGC
>NZ_AZSV01000049.1:0-34317 GCF_000582595.1 Pseudomonas sp. BAY1663 | reverse complement strand
AGCGCCGGTTGCCGCCACCTCCGCCCCGCGCCGCCTGCCGTCGATGGTCGGACGTTACCTGGTGCGCGTGCTGGCGCTGCTGGGGGCCTTGCTGATCTGGCACCTGGCGACCGCCACGGGCTTCAACCTGTTCATCAATTTCGAGAACGTGCCGGCACCGCTGCTGGTGGGCCAGACGCTGATCCAGCAGCTGGGCAGCAGCGAGTTCTACCTGCACATCGTCCACAGCATGGAACGCATCGCGCTGGCCTATGCCTACGCCGTGGTGCTCGGCGTCCTTTGCGGCGTGCTGATCGGCCGCTCGCGCTGGGCCGAGGACATCCTGCTGCCCTACATCGAGCTGTTCCGGCCGATTCCGGCGGTGGCCTGGATCCCGCTGGCGATCCTGATGCTGCCGACCGAGCAATCGAGCATCGTCTTCATCACCTTTCTCGGCGCCTTCTTCCCCATCGTGCTGAACACCGTGCACGGCGTGGAGCAGACGCCGGACGTGCTGGTGCGTGCCGCCCGCAGCCTGGGCGCCAGCGACCGGGCGATCCTCTGGCACGTGGTGATCCCCGGCGCGATGCCGAGCATCGTCGCAGGCCTGGCGATCGGCATGGGCGTAGCCTGGTTCTCGCTGCTGGCCGGCGAAATCATCAGCGGCCAATACGGCATCGGCTACTTCACCTGGACCAGCTACACCCTGGTCAAGTACCCGGAAATCATCATCGGCATGCTCACCATCGGCGGGCTCGGCACGCTCTGCACGCTGCTCGTGCGCAAGGCCTGCGTGCCGCTGCTGCGCTGGCAGCAGCAGGGAGGCCGGTCATGAACGCGATCGTCTCCGACAACCGCCTCGCCGTGCTCGATCACAGCCGGCTGCGCGCCAAGGCCTCAGCCAAGGGCGATGGGCGCGGCCACGTCAGCGTGCGTGCGCTGTCCATCGAATTCGACCACGCCGGCGGCAAGCGCGCCGCGGTGCAACAGGCCAGCCTGGAGATTCGCCCCGGCGAGTTCGTCTGCCTGCTCGGCCCCTCGGGCTGCGGCAAGTCGACCCTGATGAACGCCATCGCCGGCTTCGTCAAACCCACCCGCGGCGAGCTGACCGTCGACGGTCAGCCCATCGCCGGCCCCGGCCCGGACCGCGGCATGGTGTTCCAGCAGCATTCGCTGTTCCCCTGGAAGACGGTGCGCGAAAACGTCGCCTTCGGCCCGCTGATGGCCGGCGCCTCGCGTAACGAGGCCACCGGCGTGGCACGCACCTTCCTTTCGCTGGTGGGGCTCGCCGCCTTCGAGGATGCCTACCCCGGCACCCTGTCCGGCGGCATGCAGCAGCGCGTCGGCATCGCCCGTGCGCTGGCCAACTACCCCAGCGTGCTGCTGATGGACGAGCCGTTCGGCGCACTGGACGCGCAGACCCGGATCATGATGCAGGAGAACCTGCTGGAGATCTGGCGCGAGTTCAAGAACACCGTGGTGTTCGTCACCCACGACATCGACGAGGCGGTGTTCCTCTCCGACCGCATCGTGGTGATGAGCGCCAGCCCCGGGCGGATCATCGCCGACATCCGCGTCGAACTGCCGCGACCGCGCGAGCAGAGCCTGCTCACCGACCCCGCTTCATCGACTACAAGCGCCAGTGCCTGGACCTGATCCGCCAGGAAACCCTGCGCGCCTTCCAGCAGCAGAACGGAGGCTGAACCATGCATACCCTTCCCTTGCCTGCGCCCACGCTCGACATGACCTGTCATGACAGGCTGGAGCCACGCCCATGAGCCGCCTCGAACCGCTCGCTCCGGGCCAGTCGCCACTGCCGCTGTACGTGCAGATCCGCGACACCCTCAGACGCAAGATCCTCGAAGGCGACTATGCCGTGCATGAACGGCTGCCCTCGGAAAACGAGCTGATGACCGCCTTCGGCGTCAGCCGCATCACCATTCGCCAGGCGCTGCGCGACCTGCACAACGAAGGGTTGGTGTTCAGCGCCCAAGGCAAGGGCACCTACGTCAGCAAGCCCAAGGCGGTGCAGAACGTGCAGCGCCTTCAGGCTTCGGCGAAGCCATGGCCGCCCAGGGCTACGAAGCGACCGCGCGGCTGCTGTCGATTCAGGAGCGCAAGCCACCCAAGCCGGCGGCCGCCGCGCTGAACCTCGCGCCCGGCGCGGATGTGGTCGAGGTCAAGCGCGTGCGCTTTCTCAACCGCGCACCGGTGTGCCTGGAGCACAGCTACTTCCCGCTGGACATCGGCCAGCGGCTGTTCGGCCTGGACCTGTCCGGCGACATCTTCCCGCTGCTGGAGAACCGCTTCGACATCGGCCTCGGCCATGCCGCCATCAGCCTCGACGCCACCCTGGCCGACGACGAACACCAACCCTACCTCGGCCTCAAGGCCGGCGAACCCATCCTGCGCGTCGAGCGGCTGACCCATGACCGCGGCGGTCGGCCGATCGACTTCGAATACCTGTGTTACCGCGGCGATGCCTTCAAGTACCAGTTCCGGGTCGACCGGAAATAGAGGAGACCACCATGACCACGATTCACGACATTCCCGTCATCGAAACCGACGTGCTGGTGATCGGCGGTGGCACCGCCGGCCCGATGGCCGCCGTCACCGTCAAGGAGCAGGACCCGACGCTCAAGGTGCTGCTGCTGGAGAAGGCCAACGTCAAGCGCTCCGGGGCGATCTCCATGGGCATGGACGGCCTGAACAACGCGGTCGTGCCCGGCCACGCCACGCCCGAGCAGTACGTCAAGGAAATCACCATCGCCAACGACGGCATCGTCCACCAGCCGGCGCTGATGGCCTACGCCACACGCTCGTTCTCGATGATCGAGCAGCTCGACGCCTGGGGCGTGCATTTCCAGAAGGACGAAACCGGCGACTACGACATGAAGAAGGTCCACCACCTCGGCACCTACGTGCTGCCGATGCCGGAGGGCCACAACGTCAAGAAGATCCTCTACCGCCGCCTGCGCCGGGTGCGCGTGGACATCGAGAACCGCTTCATCGCCACCCGCCTGCTGAAGGACCCGGACGGCAACATCGCCGGCATGATCGGGGTGAACACCCGCACCGCCGAGCCGATCATCATCCGCGCCAAGGCGGTGATCATGGCCACCGGTGCCGCCGGTCGCATCGGCCTGCCCAACTCGGGTTATCTCTTCGGCACCTACGAGAACCCGGCCAACTGCGGCGACGGCCACGCCATGGCCTACCACGCCGGTGCGGACCTGGCCAACCTCGAGTGCTTCCAGGTCAACCCGCTGCTCAAGGACTACAACGGCCCGGCCTGTGCCTACGTCACCGGCCCGCTCGGCGGCTTCACCGCCAACGCCTACGGCGAGCGCTTCATCGAGTGCGACTACTGGTCCGGGCAGATGATGCTGGAGTTCTTCAAGGAGCTCGAATCCGGCACGGGACCTGTGTTCCTCAAGCTCGACCACCTGGCCGAGGAAACGATTCAAGAGATCGAGACCGTCCTGCACACCAACGAGCGGCCCTCACGCGGGCGCTTTCACGAAGGACGACACATCGACTACCGCCAGCGCATGGTGGAAATGCACATCTCCGAGATCGGCTTCTGCTCGGGCCACTCGGCTTCGGGCGTGTGGACCGACGAGACCGGCGCGACCACCGTACCCGGGTTGTTCTGCGCCGGCGACATGGCTTCGGTGCCGCACAACTACATGCTCGGCGCCTTCGTCTACGGGCAGATCTGCGGCGAGAGCGCAGCGGCCTTCGTCAAGGGCCGCGCCGAACCCCAGCTGGACGAGGCCTTCATCGCCGCCGAACTCGCCCGCATCCAGGCGCCGCTGAAAGTCACCGACGGCATCCCGCCGGAGCAGATGGAATACAAGGTCCGCCGCCTGGTGAACGACTACCTGCAGCCGCCGAAGGTGACCAAGAAGATGGAGATCGGCCTGGAACGCATCCTCGCCGTGCGCGAGGACGTCCCGCGGCTGGCCGCTGCAGACCCGCACGAACTGCTCCGTGCGCTGGAAGTGCAGTCGATCATCGATTGTGCCGAGATGGCCGCCCGCGCTTCGCTGTACCGCACCGAGTCGCGCTGGGGGCTGTACCACTACCGCGTCGACCACCCCGAGCAGAACAGCGCCGAGTGGTTCTGCCACACCCGCCTGTTCAAGGACGCCAACGGCCAGATGGCCCACGGCAAGCGACCCATCGCCGACTACATCGTGCCGCTCGGGGAAGAGAAAGACGCCTACAACCGCCTGCGCGTGAAGAAGGCCGCCAATGCCTGACCGTGGGGGGCGAATTCGTTCGCCCGACACCTGATGCCATGGGCGAATGAATTCGCCCCTACAGGCCGGCAGCCGAGCCGACCGTACCGAGGAGATCAACCATGCCCGTCGCCACCCACCGTTCCGCCGTCCCGGTCATCGTGGACGAAGAAAAATGCATCGCCGAAAAGGGTTGCCGTGTCTGCATCGACGTCTGCCCGCTGGACGTCCTGTGGATCAACCCGGACACCGGCAAGGCGCACATGAAGTACGACGAATGCTGGTACTGCATGCCCTGCGAGGCCGACTGCCCGACCGATGCGGTGACAGTGAACATTCCCTATCTGCTGCGCTGAGGGCCGACCGATGAAAACCTACGACGACCCACTGCTACAGGACATCGCCACCAACCTGGCCTCGAGCGACCCCGGCATCCGTCGCGTGGCCGTGCTCGAGCTGGTCGACAGCGGCGAACCGGAAGCCGCCGAGCTGCTGATCCTGGCGCTGAACGACCCGGACCCGTCGGTGCGCCAGGAGGCGGCCAAGGTGGTCGACGAGTTCGACGCCGCCGACATCGCCGATGCCCTGATCGCCGCCCTGCAGGACAGCGACGAGGTGGTGCGCAACGCCGCCGCCCACGCGCTGGCGGACCTCAAGGACCCGGCCGCCGCGCTGCCGCTGCTCGAAGCCTTGGCTGGCAGCGACGATCCCTTCGTCGTCGCCGGCATCCTCCGTGCGCTAAAGCCGCTGCGCCATCCACAGGCGCAGGCGCCGGCCCTGGTGCGGATGCAGCACGCCGACCCGGGCGTGCGCCGCGAGGCGGTGGCGGTGATCGGCTGGCTCAAGCAGCCGGCCAATCTGCCGGCGCTGATCGAGCGGGCGCAGCACGACGACGACGCCGACGTCCGCCGCGCCGCCACCGGCGCGCTGGTCTATGCCGCGCCCGAACAGGTCGGCCCGGCGCTGATCGGCATCCTGCGCGACGAACACTGGCAGGTGCGCGTCGAGGCCGCGGTGAGCATCGGCAAGCTCGACTACCAGGCCGCACTGCAGCCCCTGGTCGAGGCCACGCACGACGGTTTCTGGCAGGTCCGGGAAAAGGCCGTCGATGCGCTCGGCAAGCTCGGTGCAGTGGGTGCGATCCCGGCGCTCGGCGTCTGCGCCCGCGACCCGATGAGCAACCTGCGCAAGGCGGCCATCGGCGCGCTGGGTGCCATCGCTCACAGCGATGGCCGTCCCTTCGTCGAACTGGCCATGGACGACCCCGACCCGGACGTCCGCAAGCTCGCCCGCTGGGCCATGTCGAAACTCGACGCCGCGGCCTGATTTTTACGCGCTTCTTGTTGCACAGCACTTTAAGCCGAAACGTCACGAGCGCAGCGGGGCGGGGGCGCCTAGCCAAGGCGAAGGTGGCGCGCGGGAGCGGAGTTTACAGGCCGTAAATGAGCATCCCGCGCGCCGCCTTCAACGCAGCATCCGCAAGCGCAGTAGTTTCGAGGAGAACGAAATGACCTATGTCGTTACAGAGAACTGCATCCGCTGCAAGTACACCGACTGCGTGGAAGTCTGCCCGGCCGACTGTTTCCACGAAGGCCCGAACTTTCTCGTCATCAACCCCGAGACCTGCATCGACTGCAGCCTCTGCGCGCCGGAATGCCCGGCCGATGCGATCTTCGCCGACAGCGCCTTGCCCGAAGACCAGCAGCACTTCCTCGAGCTCAACGCCGAGCTGGCCGAGGTCTGGCCGGTGATCACCCAGAGCGCCTCACCGCTGGCCGAGGCCGAAACCTGGGTCGACCAGGGCGGCAAGCTGGCCTTTCTGGAGCGCTGAAGCATGCCCCGACTTGTCATGACGAGTGGGTTGCGCCACGGGGTGCTGGCACTGGTGACGGTCTGTGCCGCCACGCTCGGCAGCGCGCGCCCGGTGGACACGCCGGAACGCTTCGTGCGCAGCCCGGAAGCGCCCACGCTGCTCGTCAGCGGTGGGCCGGCGCCCATGCCGCGCGGCCTCGTCATGCCGTTCATTCGCTAGAGGCCGCAGGCCCGGAGAGATTCATGAACGCCTTCACCGCATCGAATCACGACGCCAACCCCCACATCGCACAGTCCCAGCGGCTGATCGACCCGCCCCTCGAGATTCGCCTGCGCAAGGCGCAGCGCGTGCTGGAACTGACCTGGCCGGATGGCGCGCAGAGCCGCATCAGCTGCCTGACGCTGCGGCGGGCCTGCGCCTGCTCCAATTGCCAACGCCTCCAGCAGACCGGCGCGCTGACGCTGATCGACGCCGAGGTCGGTGTGAACCGCCTGGAACTGTCCGGCATCAGCGGTCTGCAGCTGTATTTCAGCGACGGTCATTTCCGCGGCCTGTACCCCTGGGCCTACCTGCGCGATCTGGGCGATCCGGCATGAATGCCCGGCTCGAAGCCCTCGCCCCGCCCGTCGCGCTGTGCCGCAAGCACTACCCGGGCCTGGCCCTGTGTGCGGTGCTGGCACTGGCCGGCAGCTTTCTTGCCGATCACTACGGCGCGCCCGCGCTGCTGATGGTGTTGCTGCTCGGCCTGGGTTTCGCCAGCCAGGGCAGCGAGGCACGCATGCAGCCGGGCGTCGCGTTGTGCAGCCGGCAACTGCTGCGCATCGGCGTGGCGCTGCTCGGCGCGCGTATCGGTGTCGCACAGCTGGAAGCGGTCGGTACGCGGCCCTTGTTGCTGGTGCTCGTCACGGTGCCGCTGGTGTTCGGCCTGGCGCTGCTGCTCGGCCGGCTGCTGCGGCTGCCGACCCTGCACAGTCTGGTGGCGGGCGCGGCGGTGGCGATCTGCGGCGTGTCGGCGGCGATTGCCGTGCGGCGGTGATTCCGACAGGGCGCCTGGAAGAGCGCCGGCTGCTCGCCGTGGTGGTCGGCGTGACGGCCCTCGGCACGCTGTCGATGCTGCTCTACCCGCCGCTGACCGGCCTGCTCGGGCTGGATGCGCTCGACAGCGGCCTGCTGCTCGGCGCCAGCATCCATGACGTCGCCCAGGCGGCCGGTGCCGGGTACCTCGTCTCGGATACCGCCGGCGACGTCGCGACCCTTACCAAGCTGCTGCGCGTCGCCCTGCTCGCGCCGCTGGTGCTGGTGATCGGCCTGCTGCTGCGCCGGCAGGAACCGGGCAGCCCGGACTTTCCGCTGTTTCTGCTCGGCTTTCTTGGCCTGTTCACGCTGAACAGCCTCGGCTGGCTGCCGGCCGGGCTGCGCGAGGCGCTGGTCGCCGGCTCGCACGCCTGCCTGCTGCTGACCATGGCCGCGCTCGGCATGCGCACCCGTGTCGGCGACCTGTTTGCCCAGGGCTGGCAGCCCTTCGCCCACCTGGCTCTGCTCAGCGCCGCGCTGCTGCTGGCGACGAGCCTGCTGCTGACCCTGTTCTGATCGACTCAATCCACGAGAGAGGAAGCCCCCATGTCTACACTCGGCAATGAAAGCGTTCTATCCGTGCATCACTGGAACGACACCCTGTTCAGCTTTCGCACCACTCGCGACCCGGCGCTGCGCTTCGAGAACGGCCACTTCGTGATGATCGGCCTGGAAGTCGACAGCAAGCCGCTGATGCGCGCCTACAGCATCGTCAGCGCCAATCACGACGAGCACTTGGAATTCCTCAGTATCAAGGTGCCAGACGGCCCGCTGACCTCGCGCCTGCAGCACCTGAAGGTCGGCGACTCGCTCATCGTCAGCCGCAAGCCGGTCGGCACCCTGGTGATGCATGACCTCAGGCCCGGCAAGCACCTCTACCTGCTCGGCACCGGCACGGGGCTGGCGCCGTTCATGAGCATCGTCCGCGATCCGGAAGCCTACGAGCGTTTCGACAAGATCGTGCTGGTACATGGGGTGCGCGAAATCAGCGAGCTGGCCTACCACAACTACCTCACCGAGGAACTGCCGGCGCACGAATTCCTTGGTGAAGCGGTGCGGGCCAAGCTGCTCTATTACCCAACGGTGACGCGCGAGGCGTTCCGCCACACCGGTCGTATCAACACGCTGATCGAGACCGGCAAGCTCACCGACGACCTCGGCCTGCCGCGGCTGAATCCCGAGACCGACCGCGTGATGCTCTGTGGCAGCCCGGCGATGCTCGACACCCTCACCGGCCAGCTCGACGCCCTGGGCTTCCAAGCCTCACCCAGCCAGGGCGTACCGGGTGATTACGTCATCGAGCGGGCGTTCGTTGAAAAGTAAGCGTATCTGCAACAGGCGAGCCTACTAGCGTCGCATCGAGGTGCTCACTAGCCGGCTCGCCCGTCTGGACACCACGCCACGCTCTCGATCGCGATGCGCTTTCGCACGCCGCCGTCTCAACAGGTGGCTTCTACCACTGCAGTCACCTCCGTTCGCCTGTCCGCCTGCTTGCCAAGCTGCCAGCCGAGATAACCCCAGAGCAGCGCGCAGAGTGCACCGGCCACGGCGACCAGGCCGGCGCCCTGCCCTAGCAGGTCCAGCGCCGTCTTCGCCCAACCGCTGACGGCATCGCCGGCGCGGTAGACGACGGTGTCGATGACGTTCTTCGCCTTGTACTTGCTCTCGGCATCCAGCGGTGCGAAGAGCATTTCCCGTCCGGGCCGGACGAACGCGTACTCGCCGATGCGGCGCACGATCATCAGCGCCGCGAGCACGGCGAAGCTGGGCATCAGCGCGAGGCCGACAAAGCCGACGCCGACCAGCAGCGGCACGATGGCCAGCAGCATGCGCACGCCGAGTTTCTGCGCCAGGCGCCCGGTGATGAACAGTTGCGACAACAGCGCGCCCGCCTGGACGACCACATCGATGATGCCGAACACGCGAACCTGGGCGGCGCGGTCGGGGAACAGCTCGGCCACCAGGCGTGCCTGCTCGAAGTAGAGGAAGGTGGTCACGGTGGCCAGCAGCACCACGAAACCGGCGATGCCGAGCAGATAGGGCGACTGCATCACCCGAGTCAGGCCACTGAAGGGGTTGCCGGGCACCGGCCGACGCGTACTCTCCGCCGGAGCCGCGCCGGGGCGCCCCGCTCCGCCGATCTCGCGCCAGCGCATCAGCGAGAACTTGAGCGCCAGCGCCGCGCCCAGCAACAAGGCGGCCAGCAGCATCAGCCCGACTCGCCCAGGCTGCCGACCAACAGCGCGCTGAGCGCCGGCCCGACCAGCCCGCCAACACTCGCGCCAGCAGCGATGAAGGCGAACAGCCGCTTGGCCTGGGCGCTGTCGAACACATCCGCCATCAGGCTCCAGGCCACGGACACGACGAACAGGTTGTAGACCGAAATCCACACGTAGAACACCCGCGCCAGCCAGGCGCTGTCACCCTGCAGCAGAAACAGCACGGAGAAGCCCAGCAGGTTCAGGCAGAAGAAGCCGTACACCCAATCGACGAAATGCAGGCGCGGTACGTGGGAACTGAGCCAGGCGAACAGGGGCACGGCTGCCAGCATGACGAAGAAGGTGGCGGTGAACAGCCATTGCAGGTTTTCCACGCCGGCGGCGATGCCCATCGACTCGCGAATCGGGCGCAGCATGAAATAGCCGGCGAACAGACAGAAAAACAGCAGGAAACCACTCAGTGCCGGGCGCAGCTCATGCGCTTCGGCATTGATCGCGGCACTCAGGCGATGCACAACGGATGGCGTGCTCATGGGCGCGCTCCTGAAGAATGAAGTGAGAACAGGGCGCGAGCGCAAGGCCGCGCCCGAGGATTCAGGGGTAACGCACGCCGGTCAGACGTTCCGACAGCTGCCACAGCCGGGCGGCATCCGCCTGGTTCGCGGCGGCGTCGGGAACCCTGGCAAAGCCCAGCGGCCCGCGTTTTTCTTCCTCGCCGGTCGGCCCGTAGTAGGCACCGCCGATGGCGTCAGGCGCAGTGGCGGCATACAGCGTCGGCAGCGCGCCCTGGGCGGCGGAGTGGTAGTTGTCGCGGTCCTTGGCCCAGTTGGCGGCGAACTCACTGTCCAGCCCGGGTCCGCGCTCGACCAGCTCGGTGACGGCCACCCCCGGGTGCGCGGCGATGCTGCGAATGCCCCAGCCGGACGCGTCGCTGTGGCGTTGCAGCTCCAGGGCCCACATCAGCACCGCGAGCTTGGACTGCGCATAGGTGGCGTAGGGGTTGTAGCGCTGCTCGGCCTGCAGGTCCGCGAAGTCCAGCTGGCCACGACCCGCCGCGATACTGGAGAGGCTGACCACCCGGGCATCGTCGCTTTCCAGCAGCAGCGGCATGAGCAGCGCTGTCAGGGCGAACGGGCCGAGGTAGTTGGTGGCCAGCTGCAGCTCGTGGCCATCGGCCGAGGTGCCGCGCTCAGGCGGCGCCATGATCGCGGCATTGTTGATCAGCACGTCCAGACGCGGCAGGCGCTGCTGCAGACGCTCGGCCAGACTGCGCACCGAGGCCAGGCTGGCCAGGTCGACCGCCTCGAACTGCACGCGGGCATCCGGCACCTGCTCACGTATCCGTTCGATCGCCTCCTGCCCGCGCTCGGCATTGCGCGCAGCGATGATCACCTCGGCGCCGGCGCGCGACAGCGCCAGCGCATCCTCGTAGCCCATGCCACTGGTGCCGCCGGTGACCAGCACGATGCGGCCAGCCTGGTCCGGCATGTCCGCCGGGCTCCAGTCCGGCTTCGGCGCGGTACGGTTGGCGGCCTCGGCCGTCAGCGCGCCAGTCACGGCCACCCCGGCGATCAGCGTCCTGGCCAGTTTCAGCAGATGCCGGGCATGGCGGCCCGGCTCGGTTGCGGTTCTGTGCGTCATGATCCTGTCCTCGTCGTCGTTGCAAACAGGCCGACCTGCGATGGAGGTGGCCGACGCGAGGATTATCAGCGTACGGAAATCCGGTGATAATCCGGGCAAACATGGACAGGCTGTACGATCATCCGTACAACCGAACGCTTCGCGGAGTACCCATGCGCCAACCCAATCTGAGTGACGTCGCGCTGTTCGCTGCCGTGGTCGAGGCCGGCGGCTTTCGTGCTGCCGCGCAGACCCGAGGCATGTCGGCCTCGTCGCTGAGCGACTGCGTGCGCCGGCTGGAGGGCGACCTCGGCCTGCGCCTGCTCAACCGCACCACCCGCAGCGTCACCCCGACCGCCGCCGGCGAACGCCTGCTCGAGCGCCTGCGCCCGGCGCTGGAAGAGATCCACGCCGCGTTCAACGACCTCGACGACGAATCCCAGCGCCCGGTCGGCACCCTCAAGCTGAACGTGCCGATCCCGGTGGCGCGCTTCGTGCTGCCGGACCTGCTGAGCCGCTTCCTCAAGCTTTACCCGGCGGTGAACGTCGAGGTGGTGATGGAGAACACCTTCATCGACGTCATCGCGGCGGGCTACGACGCCGGTGTGCGCTACGAAGAAAGCCTGGCCAAGGACATGATCGCCATCCCCATCGGCCCGCGCCGGCAACGCTTCGTGGCCGCCGCTGCACCGGCCTACCTCGCCACCCACGGCACGCCACGCCACCCCAGCGAGCTGACCGGGCATCAGCTGCTCGGTCATCGCTTCGAGAACGGCAAGCTGGGCGTGTTCGAGTTCGAGAAGGACGGCCGGACCTTGCGTGTACCGCCGCAAGGTCAGCTGGCCACTTCCTCACATGATTTGAAGACCAGCGCGGCAATCAACGGCCTCGGGATCATCTACACCTTCGAGGACTTCATCCGCGAGCCGCTGGCCGATGGGCGCCTGACGCCCATCCTCGAGGACTGGTGGCAGTCCTTCGACGGCCCCTTCCTCTACTACCACGGCCGCCGCCACATGCCCTCGCCGCTGCGAGCCTTCGTCGACTTCCTCAAGGCCGAGGGGCGAGAGCCATGAGGGCTGCCGGTCAGGGCCGCGGCAGATAGCCCGGCAGGCTTTCCAGACGGGTCATCCAGCGCGCCACGTTGCCATATGGGCCGAGGTCGACGCTGCCCTCCGGCGCCAGCACGACGTAGGGATAGACCGCGCAATCGGCGATGGTAGGCCGCCCTATCGCCAGCCAGTCGTTCGTTTCCAGATGCGCATCGAGCAGCGCGAGCACCGCCGGCGCCTTGGCCAGCGCCGCTTCCTTGTCCAGCGGGTAGCCGAACTTTTCCACCAGCCGCGCAGCGCTCAGGCTGTGCTGCACCTCGTTGACCGCGAAGGACAGCCACTGCACGATCTCGGCCTGCCCGCGGGCATGGTCCGGCCACCAGGCCAGACCGCCGTAGGTACCGGCGAGATAGACCAGGATCGCCTGGGAATCGCGTACCACATGGCCGTCATCCTCGAGCACCGGCACCTGCCGCAGCGGGTTCATGTCGGACAGTGGCGGCTGCTTGTGCGCGCCATTGGCGAAGTCCACCGGCACCCGCTCCAGCTCAATGTCGGCCAGCGCCGCGAACAGGCGCACCTTGTAGCAGTTGCCGGAAGCTTCCAGGTCGTACAGTTTCATTGCGCATCTCCTTCGACGAGCTGATTGAATTCGAGAACGTTGCCGTCCGGGTCCCGGATGAACAGCGCGATCCGCCGCGGGCCGATGGGATGCGGCCCCTCGGTGATGACGATGCCCTCCTCGCCCAGCCAGCGCTGCAGCGCCTGGAGGTCATCGACGATAAACGCCGGATGGGTCATGCCCGGGCGCTTGACCGGCGCATCCAGCAGTACGTTGTGCGCGTCGCGGGTACGTGCGCCGTTGAAGATCAGGTTGATGCGCACGCCGTCCGGGCTGAGCATCTCGTTGGCCTCGAACAGCGGGAAGCTGGCGCTCTCGACGAAGCCCAGCGCCTGGTAGAAGGCCATGGCGCGGCGGCGGTCGCTGACGCGAATGCCGATGTGGTCATAGGCGAGGATACGAGCGGGGCTGGATGGTGGGTTCATGTGCGAAACTCCGGAAGTCGTCGGTCAGGGACAGTGTCCGCCGCCCGGCGCATCCCAGCTATGCCGCGGACCTGACAACACCCCTGCAGCAATCGCACAGATCGAAGGTGGCAATGGACAAGCTCAAGGCGATGGCCAATTTCGTGAGGATCGTCGACAACGGCAGCCTGAGCGCGGCGGCCGACGCCAGCGGCCAGTCCGTGGCATCGGTGGTGCGCTCGCTGGCCGCGCTGGAGCGCCACCTGGGTGTGCGCCTGCTCAACCGCAGCACCCGGCGTATGGCCCTCACCGATGAAGGCGCGCAGTACCTGGCGTGGAGCCGGCGCATGCTGGCCGAGTTCGCAGACATCGAGCAGCGCCTGGACGCGCAGGACGGCAACGTTCGCGGCCTGCTGCGCCTCACCGCCCCGGTGGAGTTCGGCCAGCGCTACCTGGCGCCGCTGGTGAATGCCTTTCTCAAGGCGCACCCGCAGGTACAGGTGGAGCTGAACCTGAACGACCAGATCGTCCCGCTGCTGGACGAACGCCTCGACCTCGCCCTGCGCATCGGCCACCTGCCCGACTCGACCCTCGTCGCGCGCCCGCTCGGCACCACCCGGCTGGTCACCTGCGCCAGCCCGGACTACCTCGCCAGCAGCCCGCCGATCGACACCCCGGCCGCGCTCAAGGAGCACGCCTGCATCCTCTTCGCCGCCCAGGGCCGGCACTGGTACTACCGCGACGGCGACAGGGAAAAGGCCGAAGAGATCACCCCGCGCCTGACCTGCAACCAGATCCGCAGCGCCAGCCTTGCCTGCGTCCAGGGCCTGGGCATCACCCGGCTGATGCACTACCAGGTCGCCGACGAACTGGCCGATGGCCGCCTGGTCAGGCTACTGAAGGATTACGAACCGAAGGACCTGCCGATCCAGCTCGTCTACCCGCACAACCTGCAACTGTCGCCACGGGTGCGGGCGTTTGTGGAGTGGGCTTGTCCGCGGCTGGAGCGGGTCATGCCGGTGTTGGAAGCCGGTTAGCAGGCGCAGCGGTCTTCTTAAGCGCCTTACGGCCGCCTGCAGCGCCATCTGCGTTTCAGACAAAGCCGATCCAGCGGCCCGCTATCAGTATGGATAGCCACAGAGTGCCGGATGTGGCAGCCAGCACGCGGACGCGCATCCTCGGCGGCCCGCCATGCAGCGCGGCATGAAAGTGTTCGCCGCGATGCTGGAGTGCAATGTTGCAGATGGCCAGCAGGAGCAGTGCGACCTTGCAGAGGAAGGCAGGATTGTCCGCATACGCCACGGGGTTCACCGAGAACAACCAGAGCCCCGTCACCACCGCCAGCGTGGCGCCCGTCGCCGCCGTTCGGACGAGAAAGGGGCCGAGGACCGACAGATCCCGGCCGTGCGCAGACCGCAATAGGAGCACATCCAACGGCAGTATCGAGCCCAGGAGCAGCCCTATGCCAAGGATGTGTGCAGCGTTGACGACGAGATAGGCGACCCAGTACTCCTGCAGGAAGACGGCACCGGGCCAGCCCGCAATCGCCTGCAGGAAAGCTGTCATGGCCCTGTCGTCATTGCCCGATGCGTTCCGGATACATGTCGTACTGCTTCCCACTCACGGTGATGCGTACGGCTTTCATATGCGCTTCGTTGGGCTCTTTGGTGCGGTTGCCGAGTACGGTGATTTCATCGCCCACCTTGGCGGTATCCCCGGTAAAGCCTGAACGTTTCGTCTGGCTCGGATTGCCCAGATCGACCTGCCATATGCGGCCGTCTTCTGCCTTCACGCGCAAGGTCGGATGAGGTGGCGCCATCGAGATCTCGGCAATCGTGCCTTTCAACTCCGATTGCTCTTCTTCGGCCCAGGCCCAGCCGTGATGCGCGAAGGCCTGCGTCGTGAACAGCGCCATCGCTGTCACGCACAGCGTCAGGGCGAAACGATGGAGCGCTTCGCGCGCCATAAAGATCGCGCGGCTGGTGGTTTGGCTTTTGCTTGAGAAGGACATGACCATGCTCCTTAGCGAAGAACTGGGCGTCCGACGGATTGAACGCCGTTCGCGATGTTTAGACTGCAAACAGCTGCCAGCGCCCAGAATCGTAGGAAGTAATGTGTAGCATCCTTTTTCGAACGTCCGATGATGCAACTGTTCATCGCTATAGAAACGAACCCGCTTATACCCGCAGAAACCGAACGGCTACGTTCTACCTGGAAAAGGGGACGCCCATTAGCCGGCCCCGTTGCGCCAACGCTCGATATGTTCGGCAAGCATATCGGCGATGGGCAGGCAGGCGCCGAGGCGGTAGAGGTTCCAGTAGTGACCTTCCAAGGTGCGGTTGATCAGCAGCGTGCCGGAGGCCGGTTGCAGGCTGCCGAGGGCGGACATCAGCAAGGGGAAGAGTTCGGTCAGTTGCTGGTGCAGCGCGGCTTCGCGGAATTCCCACTTTGCGCCGGGTTGCAGCAGCGGGTGCAGCATCAGGTGGATGCGCCGGTACAGCCCGTGCGGCGGCATGCTGCCCGGCTGGCGCCCGCCGAGCATCTGGAAGCCCGCCTCCAGCGCCTCGCTGGAGGTGCCACGCAGCGCCTCGAAGATCTGCACGTAGCCGGCCAGCAGGCGCGGTTCCAGGCGCAGCACGCTGCCGAAATCGTAGACCACCAGTTCGCCGCGCTCGGTCCAGGCCAGGTTGCCCGGATGCGGATCGGTGTGCAGCCGCTGCAGGCCGAACGCCTGCTCGGCGAGCCACTGGCAGAGGCTTTCGGCCAGGCGCTGGCGGATTTCGGCAGGTGCCTGTTCGACCTCGGCCATGGAGCGCCCGGGGCGGTCTTCCAGCACCAGTACGCCGGGGCGGCAGAGTTCGCTGGCGGCGAAGGGAATGTCGATGCCGGGCCAGTCGCCGAAGTGCGCGCGGAAGGCTTCGAGGTTGTCGCGTTCGGCGGCGTAGTCGAGTTCCTCGCCGATGGCCCGCTGCAATTCGGCGTACACCGCTTCCAGCCGCGCCGGCGGCGTGCCGAACAGCCGCCCGAGCGGCATCAGCCGGCGCAGCTGGCGCAGGTCCGCCGCGCAGATGGCATGGATGCCGGGGTACTGGACCTTCATGATCAGCGCCCGGCCCTGGCGGTCCCGCGCACGGTGCACCTGGCCCAGGGAAGCGGCCGCGGCGGGCGTCGGCTCGATGGATTCGAACAGCTCGTAGAGGCGGCCGTCATAGAGCCGCTGCAGGTTGGCTTCCAGCGCCGCGAACGGCAGCGACGGCACCTGGTTCTGCAGGCGCGCCAGGGCCTTGCTGATCGGCTCGGGCAACAGGTCCTGCCATTGCGAGGCCTGCTGCCCGAGCTTGAGCACCGGCCCCTTCATCTGCCCGAGGGCATCGCCCAACAGCTCGCCCACCGGTTGCCAGTCGATGCGCGCCTTTCCCGGCGTGATGCGTTGCACCAGCAGGTTGCCGGCGATCCGCGCGCCGGTGCCGCCCAGCTGCAGGAAGCGGCCCAGCGCCGACGCCGAGGGTCGTGAGAATCGGGGCATGCAGACCACCCACAGCAGGCAAAGGCCGATCATGGAGCAGCCCGGCCAGCGATCCAAGGGCCAATGGTTGCAGCCTGTTGCCGCCTCGCCGCGCTCGGCGATGGACGTCGACCTGCGCGGGCAGACCCATCCGGAAATCGCCGCCTCGCTACCGGCCCGGCCAATGCCGCTCACCGACGGATGACGGAACCCGCCGCACGGCTGGAGCGGGGCGCGATCAACACTTGATGAGACGATCCAGCAGCCAGGCGGCGGCCGGCCCCAGCGGGCGCTGGCGAGACCAGACGGCATCGACGGCCACCTGCTTGGGCCAGCCACCCACCGAGAGTTCTTCCAGCCGCCCGAGCGCGTAGGCCAGTACCAGTGGCTTGGGCAGGATCGCCCAGCCGAAGCCCAGTGCAGCCATTTCCATCAACAGCATGTAGTCCGGAGCGGTCCAGCAGCGCGAGCCGAGGATGGTCATCTCATCGTCGTTCGTGTCGCTGCCGACCACGGTCTTCAAACGCAACCGGCGCCACTGTGCAAGCGCCTGCGCATCGACCGTCCGTCTACCGGCCAGCGGATGGTCGCAGCGAACGAAAAGACCGAACTCCGTCCCGTGGGGCAAGCGCGCATAAGCGATTTCCGGTTCATAGCGCGGTTGGGCCGCGAGCAGCCCGAGGTGTGCGCGGCCCTGGTTGACCAGGTCCAGTACGTCTGCCTGCTCGGCGATCAGGCACTCGAACTCGAGGTCCGGATAGCGCTGATCCAGTTCGCACAGGCGCGCCTCGTACTGGCTCTGCTGATAGGCATCCGAGAGCGCCAGGGTCAACCGGGTTTCCTGGCCGCCAGCGAGCATCGCGGCATGGCGCTGCAGGCGTTCGGCGGCGGCCAACACCTCATGGGCGTGGCTCAGCAGCATCCGCCCCGCCTCGGTGGGCAGCAACTGGCGGGCACCGCGGACGAACAGCTCGACGCCGAGATCGATCTCGAGCCGTGCGACCGCCTCGCTGACGGTGGACTGGCTCTTGCCCAGGCGTCGCGCCGCCGCACTGAAGGAGCCGCACGCGGCAGCCTGGACGAAGGATTCGAGTGCTTCCGGGGAAAGGTTCATATCGGGGAAACCGATGGCAGCTAACTGGTTTGTTCCGGAGATTGCGATGACTATATCGCCACCCCATCGATCGGCCAATCCGTCATGAGCAGCACTCCCGCCAAACGCAGCCTTGCCGAACGCACCGGCCACGCCGCCGCCTTCGAAATCATCGCCGTCGTGATCTGCGCCCCCGTGCTGGCCTGGGCGATGGAGCGGCCGCTCGCCCATGTTGGTGCGCTGACCGTGATGTTTTCGGCCATCGCCATGCTCTGGAACATGCTCTTCAACCTGCTCTTCGACAGGGCCCAGGCCCGTATCGGGTTTCAACGTGGGCTGGCCGCACGCCTGTTGCATGCGTCCCTGTTCGAGTTCGGCCTGATCGTGCTGCTGGTGCCCCTGGCCGCCTGGTGGCTGTCGATCGGCCTGCTCGAAGCCTTCTTGCTGGACATCAGCCTGATCCTGTTCTTCCTGCCCTACACCCTGTGCTTCAACTGGGCATACGACCTGCTGCGCGCGCGCTATGTGCGCCAGTACGGATATGGCGCGGAGCATCCGCGCCCCTGCGATCGCAGCTGAGTCCAGCGCTCGCCGGCCGGCCACATGATCGCCGGCAAGGATTTTCGCCCCCAGGTGGAACTGTACCTGTGAGCGAGCCCGGCAACTGAATCTGTCTTGCCCTGACAGGCCGCCTGTAAGCTCGGGGTTCGTCAACGCCGATCGAGGACAGCAAATGAGACAGGTCAGCTTCAAGCAGGTAGACGTTTTCACCGCCGAGCGGTTCAAGGGTAATCCCGTTGCCGTGGTGCTGGAGGCGGATGGGCTTACGGACGCGCAGATGCAGCGGATCGCCAACTGGACGAACCTGTCCGAGACCACCTTCGTCGTCCGCAAGACCAGCGCAGTGGCCGACTACCGGGTGCGGATCTTCACCCCCCTCTCGGAGCTGCCCTTCGCAGGCCATCCGACCATAGGTACCGCGCATGCCCTGGTGGAAGCAGGCATCGTCCAGCCAACCGATGGCGTGCTCGTGCAGGAATGTGGCGCAGGCCTCGTCAGGCTGGAGCTGTCGGCCGACGAAACCGGCTCGCAACGGATCGCTTTCGAACTGCCGGAAGCTGCCATCCATCCGCTGAACGATACCGAGGTCGATGAACTGGAAGGCGTCCTGGGCACGCCTGTCGTTCGGGATGTTCCTCCCAGCCTGGTAGACGTCGGCCCCCGCTGGATAGTCGCCCAGTTGCCTGACGCACGAACCGTATTGGCCAACCGTCCCGATCTGCAGCTCATGAAAACCCGGAATATCCGCGCCAAGGCGACCGGCGTGGTGATCTTCGGCGAACACCTGGAGGGTGGCTCGGCCAGAGTGGAAGTCAGGGCGTATGCTCCGGCTTGTGGAGTAAACGAAGATCCAGTGTGTGGCAGCGGTAACGGTGCCATGGCAGCGTTCATCAGGCACACCGGGCAAACCGGGCATTTTGGAACGACGCTTCTGGCCAGCCAGGGAGCCGAAGTTGGCCGCGCGGGCTTCATCCACCTCAGCATAAGTGACGATGCGATAAAGGTCGGCGGGCAAGCCGTTACCTGTATCGATGGTTCGATTTCGCTCTGAAGGCCGCGGCAGCGCACCCTTCTGGCCAGTGTTATCAGCAGGTCAGGACCGCGTCGAATCGACTAGGCCTCCTGCGCCTGCCCCAGATGCAGCAGCAGGCTCTGCATCGGAGCCGACAGTGCCGACCAATCGCGATAGCACAGGCAGAGTTGGCGACGTGCCCAGTTGTCCATGAGCGGTCGTATCCGATAGGCGTGGCGTGCGCGGAGGCGCCTGGCGACGCCCCGTGGAAGGATACTCACGCCGATGCCGTTCGACACCATCTCGCAGATGCCTTCGTAGGTATGCATGCGAATGCGGACGGCCAGCATGCGGCCGGCGGCGCGGGCGTGGTCGTCGAGGTGGGCGTGCAGGGCGCTGTTCGCGGCGAGCCCGACGAAAGGCTCGCCGAGGACATCGGCGAAGGCGACGGTGCGGCGGCTCGCCAGGGGGTGAGTGGTGGGGACGATCAGTACCAGGTGGTCCTCGGCGACCGCCTGCCGGATCAGGCCGGACGCCTCGACGGCGTCGGAGACGATGCCGGCTTCGGCCAGCCCGGCAGTGATCGCGCGGACGATTTCCACGCTGGTGCGCTCCTTCAGGTCCACGTGCAGCCGCGGACGACTGGCGAGCCAGGGGGCAAGCGTGCCTGGCAGGTATTCGGTGAGCGCCGCCGTGTTGGCGTACAGCTGCAGCGTACCCCGCGCCCCGGCAGCGAAATCGCGCAACTCGCCCTGGAGCAGGCTTCGCTGGTGCAGCATCAGCCGCGCATGGTGCGCCAGGGCTTCGCCGGCCTCGGTGGTCATCACGCCGCGGGCGTGGCGTTGCAGCAATGGCACGCCCGCGGCCGCCTCGATGTTGCGCAGCCGCTCGCTCGCCGAAGCCAGTGCCAGGTTGGCCCGGGCGGCACCGTGGGTGATGCTGCCGGCATCGGCGATGCAGAGAAACAGCTGCAGGTCCGCCAGGTCGATCCGCATGAGCCCGCCTTGCCTTCGGATTTACCGAAGGCTCGATTGAGAAAACCGCATTGTGCCCGAGCGCTCGCCCGTGTCCAATGCCGACATGAACGATCTCTCGCCTCTTCTCTTCGCGCTGTTCATCGGCACCTTCCTCGCCGCCGGGCTGGTCAAGGGGGTCACCGGCATGGGCCTGCCTCCCGTGGCCATGGGGCTGCTGGGCGCGCTGATGGCGCCGGCCAGCGCCGCCGCCATGCTGGTCATCCCTTCGCTGGTGACCAACGTATGGCAGCTCGTCGCCGGGCCGGCGCTGCTGCCCTTGCTGCGGCGCCTGTGGCCGATGATGGCGGGGGTCGTCCTGGGCACCGTCGCCGGGGCCGCGCTGCTGGCGCGGGTAGACCCGCTGCTGTCGGGCCTGGCGCTGGGCATCGCGTTGACGGTCTACGCCGGTTACGCGCTGGTGTCGCCGGCGCTGCAGGTCCCGACACGCATCGAGCCGTGGCTGTCGCCGCTGGTCGGCCTGGCCACGGGCCTGGTGACCGGCGCCACCGGGGTGTTCGCGATACCGGCCGTGCCTTACCTGCAGGCCCTGCGGCTGGACAAGGAAGAGCTGATCCAGGCCCTGGGCCTGTCGTTCACGGTCTCCACGCTGTCGCTCGCCGCCGGCCTGGCGCTGCACGATGCCTTCCGCATCGGCCAGCTCGGCCTGTCCATGCTGGCCGTCGTGCCCGCCCTCGCCGGCATGTGGCTGGGGCAGCGAATCAGGACGCGGATCAGCCCACGGCTGTTTCGCACCTGCTTCCTGTCGTTCCTGCTGCTGTTGGGGCTCGAACTGGCGACACGACCGCTGCGCTAGGCAGGCGCAGCATCACGCTGCCCCCGCCCCCCACGGGGTCTGTTGACGTTTCATTCACGGCCGCGCCGGCGCCTGCGGAACGCCGCCCGGCCATGGCGCCATTTGACGCTGCAACGCGGCTCGCGATGAAACGTCAACAGACCCTAGACCGGCTGGTAGCGACTTTTCGCCATGAGCAGCGCCACGGCAGCGATGAGCAGCGGCCCGAAGGATACCCAGAGCACCGTATCCCAACCGTACGCGCTCAGCAGGCTGCCGGAGAGGAAGGAACCTGCGGCCATCAGGCCGAACACGATGAAGTCGTTGAGCGATTGGACACGGGTCTTTTCCTTCGGCCGATGACATTCCAGGACCAGTGCGGAGGCGCCGAGAAAACCGAAGTTCCAGCCCAGCCCGAGCAGGATCAGCGCCCACCAGAAATGCATGAGGTCCACGCCACCCAGCCCCACGGCGGCGGACAGGCCGGTCAGCAACAGGCCGGCGACGGCAACCCGGCCGGCGCCAAAGCGCGTGATCAGGCCGCCCGTGAAGAAACTGGGCGCATACATCGCGATCACGTGCCACTGCAGCCCCAGGTTGGACGATTCCTGCGTGTGGCCGTGCATATGCATCGCCAGCGGCGCGGCCGTCATCAGGAAGTTCATCAGCATGTAGGTGACCGCACCGCAGGTTGCGGCTGCGATGAAGCGCGGCTGCGCCAGGATGGCCGGCAGCGACCGGCCGCCGGCGATTTCCGCCGCGGTCGGCATGGGCAGGCGAACTCCCAGCAGGACGACTGCCGACAGGGCTGCGACCAGGGCTTGCACCAGGAACGTGGCAGCGAACGGATACGGCTGCCACAGATGCATGCTCCAGGTCACCAGCTGGGGGCCGATGACCCCGGCGGCCACGCCTCCCGCCATGACCAGCGACAACGCGCGGGCCCGTCGCTCGGGCGCCACGCCATCGGCCGCGGCGAAACGGAACGACAGCACCACGGCGGCATAGCTTCCGCCGAAGAAGGTCGCCAGACAGAACAGCCAGAACCAGCCCATGATGACCGCGAGCATGGCCAGCAAGCCGGTGAGCACACCCGCCGAGGTCCCGCTGAGGAACGCGGCCCGGCGTCCGTAGCGCCGGGCGATCGCCCCGGCAGGCAGGATGCACGCGGCCATGCCGACCACGAAGATGGAGATTGGCAAGGTCGCCAGCGCCGGCACCGGGGCCAGCGAGTTGCCGATGATGGCCCCGGTGGCATAGATGACCACCGCGTTGGCACCGGCCAGTGCCTGTGCGATGGAAAGCCTCCAGACGTTCGCGCGCTGGTCGCGCTCGGAAAGCTCATCCGGATCATCCAGTAACTGTGTAGCTTCGCTTTGCATCGATATTTTTCTCGTTGAACGGTCAGGCAAGAAAGTTCGTTTCGTCCGTGCGCTGGAAGCGGCGGCAGCTCATCCAGGGAACGGGTAAGCGGAGGGCACCCCGCGGGGCAACGCAGGCACCGGTTTACCATGCCGGCAAGCCAATCACCAACAACGACCGGCCGCGATGACGCGGGTATCCGAACCACGCTGGCGCCTTAGCCTGCCACGCCAGCGTCGCATCGTTACACCAGGAGCCCGCCACCGGCGCGCCAGAACGGTGCAAAACCAAACCACCTCCAGCGAATTCGAACCTCCCTGCCCAGCAACGGCGCACCCTTGTCGGTGCACCATTCTGGCTCACCTCATGCCCACTGGAAAGGCAGCGACCACTGCTGCCGAAAAGGCATCAGCATGCTCGATATTCTCTGCTTTTGCGCACAGCCGGAGCGCCGGATACTGCGCCCGCCGGCCGCCATTTCGCAGCCGGTTCGAGCAGGAACCACGCACATGACCGATGCTCTTTCCGCCCGCCATGTCGAAGCCGCCGCGCTGCCGCTGATCGACATCGCCGGGCTGTTTTCTCCCGACCTTGCCGCGCGCGTCGCCGTGGCCGAACGCATCGGCGCGGCCTGTCGCGAGGTCGGTTTCTTCTGTATCGCCAACCATGGCGTCGACGCGGCGCTGCAGCAGGCGATGTTCGAGCAGGCGCGGGCCTTCTTTACCCTGCCGGAAGCCGACAAGCGCGCACTGGACAAGGCGTTCTCGAAGGCCAATCGCGGCTATGAGCCGTTGCGCGGGCAGGTGCTGGAAGCCGGTGCGCCGGCCGATCTCAAGGAAGGCTTCTACATCGGCGAGGAGCTGGCCGAGGACGACCCGCGGGTACTGGCCGGGCGTTTCAACCACGGTGCCAACCAGTGGCCGAGCGGGCTCGCGGCGTTTCGCCCGACCATGGAGCGCTATCGCGATGCTATGAACGCCCTCGCAGCACGGCTGATGGGCGCCATCGCACTGTCGCTGCAACTGCCCGAAGCGCATTTCGCCGGCTTCTGCCGCGACTCCATGAGCACCCTGCGCCTGCTGCACTATCCGCCGCAGCCGGCCAACGCCGCGCCCGGCGAGAAGGGCTGTGGCGCGCATACCGATTTCGGCGGGCTGACGCTGCTTCTGCAGGACGAGAACCCCGGCCTGCAGGTCTGGGATCGCCACAGCAAGAGCTGGATTCACGCAGCGCCCGTGCCCGGCACCTATGTGGTCAATCTCGGCGACATGATCGCCCGCTGGACCAACGACCAGTACCGTTCGACGCTGCACCGGGTGGTCAACATGTCCGGACGCGAGCGCTACAGCGTGCCGTTCTTCTTCAGCGGCAACCCGGACCATGTGGTCGAATGCCTGCCGACCTGCCTCGCGCCCGGCGAGGCGCCGCGCTACCCCGCGGTGACGGTGGAAGAACACCACCGCGAGATGTACCGGAGGACCTATGGCTGACATCGTTCTCATCCACGGGGCCTGGGCCGGTAGCTGGGTCTGGGATTCGCTGCAGAATGGCCTGCGCGATGCCGGCCACAGACCGCACGCGGTCGATCTGCCGGGCAACGGCAGCGACGCCACGCCGCTCACCGAGGTCTCGCTGCAGCGCTACGTCGACCACGTCGCGCGCTGATCGAGACGCTGCCTGGCCCGATCCAACTGGTCGCGCATTCCGGCGGCGGCATCACCGCCACCGCAGTGGCCGAGCATTATGCCGAGCGCATTGCCGGGGTCGCCTATGTCGCCGGCATGATGCTGCCCAGCGGCATGGGCTTCGGCGAACTCTGTGCCGAGCTCGCCCGCGACTTTCCCGAGGTCAGCGGCATCGGTCCCTATCTCGAAGCCGCCCCCGGCGGCAGCCGCGTACCGGGCGATGCCGCCTGCGCCCTGTTCTTTCACGATGCACCGGCACAGGCCGCGATCACTGCCGCGCGCCGCCTGACGGTGCAGCCCGACGGCGGCCGCGATATCGCCGCACAGTGGACGGCCGCGCGTTTCGGCCGTCTGCCGCGCTTGTATATCGAAGCCGCGCAGGACCGCTCCGTGCTGCCGCGGGTGCAGCAGCGCATGCAGCAGCTGGTGCCGGGTGCCGAGCGGGCGCGCCTCGATTGTGGCCATGCGCCGCAACTGGCTATGCCCGACGCGCTGCTCGCCGCCCTGCTGGATTTCTTCGCGCGTCATCCACATCCCGTGCACTGACCCGTTTATTGCATCGCGCTTATCACGCCGAACCTTCAAGGAGCTTCACCATGTTCAACAGAACCCTGCTCGCCAGCGCCCTGCTCGCGCTGTTCAGCCAATCCGCCCTGGCCGCCGACAAGGTGCGCTGGCTCAACGACTGGCTGCCGGCCGGCGACAAGGCGGCGATCTACCTCGGTGTCGAACAAGGCCTGTTCGCGGCTGAGGGCATTGAAGTGGAAATCGCCAGCGCCCGCGGTGGCAGCGACGTGGTGACCAAGCTGGCCACCAACAGCGCCGACTTCGGCTCGGCCGGCCTGGCCTCGCTGCTGCAGGCCAAGGCCCAGGGCGAGGTGCCGGTGGTGGCCGTGGCGCCGATCTACAACAAGCAGCCGGATGCTTTCTTCACCACCGAAGGCTCGGGCATCGATAGCTTCAAGGACATCGTCGGCAAGACGGTCGCCACCCCGACCTTCTCCGCCTCCAACGTGGTCTGGCCGCTGCTGCTGGAGCGCAACGGCATCGATCCGGCCAGCGTCAAGCTGCTCAAGCTCGACCCCGGCGCGCTGGCACCGATGCTCGCCACCGGCAAGGTGGACGCCACCATCAACTGGCTGACCGTTGCGCCCGGCTTCGTCCGTGCCCTCGGCGAGGCGGACAAGACGCTGAAAACCATCCCCTGGTCGGAATACGGCTTCGAGGGCTACGGCCTGTCGCTGGTGGCTTCGCAGCGCTTCGTGCAGAGCCATCCCGAGGTCGCCAAGAAGTTCGTCAAGGCCTACCAGCAGGCGCAGAAGAACGCCATCGCCGACCCGGCTGCAGCGGCCGCCGCGCTGAAAAAGAGGGTCGCCGAAGTCGACCAGCAGCAGGCCGAAGAGCAGTTCGCTGCATCCGTGCCGCTGATGCAGAACGAGATCAGCGATGCCGAAGGCCCGGGCTTCGACGCCAAGCGTCTGGCCACCACCTGGGAATGGGTCGCCAAGGCCCAGGGCATGCAGATCGATGCCCTCGACCCGGCCAGCGCCATCGACACCAGCCTGAGCGAGTGAAGCCATGAACGCCGCCGCCCTGCCCGCCACGCCGCGCCCCAACATCAGCTTCGACCGGGTCAGCCAGGTCTTCACCTCCTCCGATGGCAGCGAGGTGGTGGCGCTGGATAACGCCAGTTTCGACATCGGCCGCCACGAGTTCATCGCCGTGCTCGGCCCCTCGGGCTGCGGCAAGTCCACGCTGTTGCGCATCCTCGCCGGGCTGGTGCGACCGACCCACGGCCAGGTCAGCATCTACGGCAGCCCGGTGGACGGCCCGCGCGACGAGATCGGCATCGTCTTCCAGAAGCCGACGCTGCTGCCCTGGCTGAACATCCGCGACAACCTGACCTTTCCCATGCGCCACAAGTACGGCCGCGTGACCGCCCAGGAAATCACCCGCGGCGAGGAGCTGCTGGAACTGGTGGGGCTCAAGGAATTCGGCAACAAGCGCCCGGACGAACTCTCCGGCGGCATGCAGCAGCGCGCGGCGATTGCCCGGGCGTTGCTGCACGACCCGGAAATCCTGCTGATGGACGAGCCGTTCTCGGCACTCGACGCCCTGACCCGCGACGAGCTGAGCCTGGAGCTGCTGAACATCTGGACCCAGCGCCCGAAGACGGTGCTGTTCATCACCCACTCGATTCCCGAAGCGCTGCTGCTGGCCGACCGCATCCTGGTGATGTCGGCACGCCCCGGCCGCGTTCAGGAAATCATCGACGTCGACCTGCCGCGTCCGCGGTCCATGCAGACCCTCACGGAGCCCCGTTTCAATGAGCTCGCCAACCATATCCGCCGCAAGGTCTTCTCGCGCCATGCCGACCACTAAGCCCAGGGCACAGCGCCTGAAGGCGCAGGCCGATCGCCTCGCGCCCTGGCTCGCCCTGCTCGTCCTGCTGCTGGTGTGGGAGGCGACCTGCCGCCTGCTCAAGCTGCCGAGCTTCGTGCTGCCCTCGCCCAGCGCCATTCTCGCGGCGACGCAGAAGGTCGGTCTCGCTGCCTGGGCCGAGCACATCTTCGCCACCCTGCGGGTGACGCTGATGGGCTACGGCCTGTCGATCCTGATCGGCATCCCACTGGCCATCGCCCTGGCATCCTCGCGACTGATGTCGCGCACACTCTATCCGCTGTTGGTGATCGTGCAGTCCACACCCATCGTCGCGGTCGCGCCGATCATCGTGGTGGTGATGGGCGCCGGCGACCTGCCGCGGGTGTTCATCACCTTCCTGATCGCCTTCTTCCCCATCGTGGTGTCCTGCGTCACCGGCCTCCTGGCGACGCCGGAGGAGCTGGTGGAACTGTCGCGCTCGCTGGGCGCGTCGAAGGCCCGCGAGTACCGCAACATCCGCCTGCCCTATGCGATTCCACACCTGTTCTCGGCGCTGCGCATCTCCATCACCCTGGCTGTGATCGGTGCGGTGGTCGCCGAGTTCGTCGCGGCGGAAAAAGGCCTGGGCTACTTCATCAACTTCTCCACCTCGATGTTCCAGGTGCCACAAGCCTTCGCCGCGTTGATGATGCTGGTGGTGATCAGCCTGCTGCTGTTCCACCTGATCGGGCTGCTGCAGAAGGTCTGCTTTCCCTGGAGCCTGCCCAAGGGCGGGCATTGAAGCCCACCACCTCTTCATCACAGTCTGGATAACACCATGCCTCTCGACGATCTCGCCCTGCTGCGCAAAAGCTTCGACGTCGCCCGCCGCGCGCTGGAAAACGGCACCCATCCGTTCGGCGCCATCCTGGTCGGGCCGGACGGTGAAGTGCTGCTGGAACAGGGCAACGCCTACATGCCCGACCACGACATGACCGGCCATGCCGAGCGGGTGCTGATGACCCGAGCCTCGACCCGCTACACGCCGGAATTCCTCTCGCGCTGCACCATGTACACCTCCGCCGAACCCTGCGCCATGTGCGCTGGCGCCGCCTACTGGGTCGGCCTGGGGCGCGTGGTCTATGGCCTTTCCGAGCGCAGCCTGAAGGACCTCACCGGCAACCATCCGGAAAACCCGACGCTGGACCTGCCGTGCCGCATCGTCTTCGACGCCGGCCAGCGCAAGGTCGAGGTGCTCGGCCCGCTGCTGGAGGACGAGGCGGCCGCCCTGCACGAAGGCATCTGGTAGGCAGCGCCAGAATCAGGCAAGCGCCCGGCAGGATCGCCATAACGCCGGCACCGTTGTCCCTCGCAGTATTTCGATCCACGGCGTCACCGACGTCGCCCGAACCCACCTGCGGAGGACAACCCCGTGACGAACATCACCGGCAAAATCGTACTCATCACCGGCGCCAGCAGCGGCATCGGTGAAGCCACGGCCCGCCTGCTGGCGGCCCAGGGCGCAACCGTCGTGCTGGGCGCGCGGCGTCTCGAACGGCTGGAAAAGCTGGTCGCCGAGATCGGCGAACGCGGTGGCGTCGCCGCCTGCCGCGCGCTGGACGTAACCAGCCGCGAGGACACCCAGGCCTTCGTCGACTTCGCCGAACAGCGCTTCGGCCGCGTCGACGTGATCATCAACAACGCCGGGGTGATGCCGCTTTCGCCGCTGGACGCGCTGAAGGTCGACGAGTGGAACCGCATGATCGACGTGAACATCCGTGGCGTGCTGCACGGCATCGCCGCCGGCCTGCCGCTGATGCAGCGCCAGCGCGCCGGCCAGTTCGTCAACATCGCCTCCATCGGCGCCTACGCGGTGAGCCCGACCGCGGCGGTGTACTGCGCCACCAAGTACGCGGTGCGCGCCATCTCCGAGGGCCTGCGTCAGGAGGTCGGCGGCGATATTCGCGTGACCCTGGTTTCGCCCGGCGTCACAGAGTCGGAACTGGCCGAGAGCATTTCCGATGACACCGCCCGCTCGGCCATGGACGAATTCCGCCGCATCGCCATTCCGGCCGACGCCATCGCCCGCGCCATCGCCTATGCCATCGACCAGCCGGCCGATGTCGACGTCAGCGAACTAGTGGTGCGCCCCACCGCCAGCCCCTACTGAGGACGCCGCCATGCGCCTTCATACCAGCAACACCCTGGCCGCGGCATACCTGGCCGTGTTCGGCTCGCTTACCCTCGCCTCGCTGGACGCCGCCGGCAACGAGCGCCACGAGCGTGGCATGGCGGTCATCGAGCACCTGTCCGGCGGTGCCGGGCAACCGGTGCTCGAGGCGCTGCGCGAGGACTATCCGTTTCTCGCCGAGGGCATCACCGGCTATGCGCTGGGCGATGTCTGGGGACGCAGCGAGCTGGATGACCGCACCCGCCAGCTGGCCGCGGTCGCCGCCTTCGCCGCCCAGGGCAATCTGCCCTACATGAAGATCCACGCCGGCTACGCGCTGCGCCTGGGCGTCAGCCGTGAGGAACTGAAGGAGGTGGTCTACCTGACCACCGTGACGGCCGGCTTTCCCCGCGCCATCGATGCCGCCCAGGCGTTGCGCGAGGTGCCGGACCCGGCGTCGCGCTGAGTATCAGAGCCTTTTCTCGATCTTGCGAGCTAGAGTCCTGCAAGGCAAAAACAGGCGAGGACGCGGAGTTTACTGATGTAAATGAGCATCCGAGCCTGTTTTTAACGCAGCAGGGCCGACGCGCAGCAGATCGCGAATAGGCTCTCAGGCGGTGCTGCGCAGCCGGGCAAGATCCTTCACCGGCGAGGCACCGAACAGCCGGCTGTACTCGCGGCTGAACTGCGAGGGGCTTTCGTAGCCGACCCGGTAGCCGGCGCTGGACACATCGAGCCCCTCGGCGATCAGCAGCCGCCGCGCCTCCTGCAGGCGCAGCTGCTTCTGGTACTGCAGCGGACTCATGGCGGTGAGCGCCTTGAAACGGTGATGCAGCGTCGAGCTGCTGAGGTTGACCCGCTGCGCCAGTTCCTCGATGCGCAGCGGCTCGACGTAATTGCGGTTCAGCCATTCGATGGCGCGGGTGACGCGATGGCCCTGGCTGTCGCGCACCGCGATCTCGTGCAGGTGCCGCCCCTGGCGACCGCAGAGCAGGCGGTAGAAGATCTCGCGCATCGCCAGCGGTGCCAGCACAGGGATGTCCTGCGGGCTGGCCAAGAGCCGCACCAGGCGCAGCGTGGCGTCGAGCAACGGCGCATCGATGCGGTCCAGATAGACCCCGCGCGCCGCCCCTTCCACGGGCTGGCTCAACGGCGCGCTTTCGGCCACCAGGGTGGCGACCATCGCCGGGTCGATATCCAGGCGGATGCACAGGTACGGCTCGCCGGACGAGGCCTCCAGCACGCGCCCGGCCACCGGCACGGTGACCGACACCACCAGGTAGTGCAGGGCATCGTAGGTGTACAGCTCATCGCCCAGGCGCACCTCCTTGCTGCCCTGCACGATGATGCACAGCGCCGGCTTGTGCAGCCCGTGCACCAGCTCGCTCGGCGCGCTGCAGCGGATCAGGTACAGATCGTCGATGGCGGTGGGATGCATGCCGTCCTCGCGGACGAGGCCATCGATCAGGCGCGCCAGCGCGGCGCGCTGGGCGATCGTCTCGGCGGCGACAGCTGGCTGGTTCATGGCTCGATCCGTCAGGTTGCAGGGAGGGCCGACAGCTTAGCAGCCCGTGCGCCGTCTCGCAGAGCCGGCGCGACCATTCGCGACCAAGCGGCCCCAGGCGCCCAGAACGGGTGCACGCGCTCCCGCCATCCGGTGCCGCGAGCACCAAAGCGACGCACCGACTACCCTCATCCGGTAAACGCTTGCCGGGCTGACCCGCGGCGGCCTGCGCCACGATCAATTTCCTGACTACCTGGCCAGCTTTTTGCTACTGCCATGGCCATGACGAACCCGGCGGACACCTTCATGCCCGAATCGAACACCACACGCCTGCGGCTGAGCGGCATCACCAAACGCTACCCCGGCTGCCTGGCCAACGACCGTATCGACCTGTCGATCCAGCCGGGCGAGATCCACGCCCTGCTCGGCGAGAACGGCGCCGGCAAGAGCACCCTGATGAAGATCATCTACGGCGTCACCCAGCCGGACGCCGGCGCGATCCACTGGCAGGGCGAACGGGTGACCATGCGCGACCCGGCCCAGGCCCGCGAACGCGGCATCGGCATGGTGTTCCAGCACTTCTCGCTGTTCGAGACGCTCTCGGTGGCGGAGAACATCGCCCTGGCGCTGGGCGCCAAGGCCGGTACGCCGAAGCAGCTGGAGCCGAAGATCCGCGAGGTCTCGCAGCGCTACGGCATGCCGCTGGAGCCGCAACGGCTGGTGCACAGCCTGTCCATCGGAGAGCGCCAGCGGGTAGAGATCGTCCGCTGCCTGATGCAGGACATCCGCCTGCTGATTCTCGACGAGCCGACCTCGGTGCTCACCCCGCAGGAGGCCGACGAGCTCTTCGTCACCCTGCGCCGGCTGGCGGCCGAGGGCTGCAGCATCTTGTTCATCAGCCACAAGCTCAATGAAGTGCGCGCGCTGTGCCAGAGCGCCACGGTGCTGCGCGCCGGCCGCGTGTCCGGTGAATGCATCCCCGCCGAATGCTCGGACCTGGAACTGGCGCGGCTGATGGTTGGCGATGCCGAGGGGCTGGAAGCCGAATACCCGAAGAGCGAGGGCCGCGCGCCGTTCCTGCGTGTGGAGCAGCTGTCCTGGCACAATGCCGATCCGTTCGGCGTGTCCCTCGAAGAGGTGGACCTGGAAGTACGCGCCGGCGAGATCGCCGGCATCGCCGGGGTCGCCGGCAACGGCCAGGACGAGCTGCTCGCCCTGCTCAGTGGCGAACAACGCCTGCCGGCCGCACAGGCCATGCGCATTCGTTTTCTCGGTGACGACGTCGCCCACCTGCGCCCCGACGCCCGCCGTCGCCACGGTATGGCCTTCGTGCCGGCCGAACGCCTCGGTCACGGCGCGGTGCCGAGCATGAGCCTGGCCGACAACGGCCTGCTCACCGCCTTCCAGCAGACCGGCATGGTCGAGCGCGGCCTGATCCGCCGCGGCAAGGTGCGCGCCTTCGCCGAGCAGGTCATTCAGCGTTTCGCCGTGAAGACACCGGATGCACAGACCCCGGCGGCAAGTCTGTCCGGTGGCAACCTGCAGAAATTCATCCTCGGGCGCGAGATCCTGCAGCAGCCGAAACTCCTGATCGCCGCGCACCCGACCTGGGGCGTGGATGTCGGCGCGGCGGCGGCGATTCATCGCGCGCTGATCGAACTGCGCGATGCCGGCGCGGCGATCCTGGTGATCTCCGAAGACCTGGAGGAGCTGTTCCAGATCAGCGACCGCATCGCCGCCCTGAGCGACGGCCGGCTATCGCCACAGCGCGCCACCGCCAGCACCTGTCCGGTCGAAGTCGGCCGCTGGATGGCCGGCCAGTTCGACACCAGCGACGCCCCCGTTTCCACCTCTGCCGCCTGACGAGAACCCATCATGCTGTTATCCCTGCAACCCCGCGGCGAGGCTTCACGGGCCATGCTCTGGTGCTCCCCGCTGCTGGCCGCGCTGCTGACGCTGCTGAGCGGCGCGCTGCTGTTCGCCCTGCTCGGCCATCCGCCGCTGGAAACTCTCAAGGTGCTGCTGATCGACCCGCTCGGCGACCTCTATGGCATCTCCGAACTGCTGGTCAAGGCGCTGCCGATCCTGCTCTGCGCGTTAGGCCTGGCGGTGGTCTACAACGCACGCATCTGGAACATCGGCGCCGAAGGCCAGCTGCTCATCGGCGCCCTGGCCGGCAGCGCGCTGGCGGTCAACATCATCGACTGGGACTCGCGCTGGGCGCTGGTGCTGACGCTGCTGCTCGGCACGCTCGGCGGCGCCGCCTGGGCCGGGCTCTGCGCCTGGCTGAAGACGGCGTTCAACGCCAACGAGATCCTCACCAGCATCATGCTCAACTACATCGCACTGAACCTGCTGCTGTTCGCCGTGCACGGCCCGCTGAAAGACCCGGAGGGCTTCAACTTCCCCGAGTCGGCGATGTTCGGCGACGCCACCCGGCTGCCGGAGCTAATCGAAGGGCTGCGGGTGCATGGCGGTTTCTACTTCGCCCTGCTGGCGCTGGTGGTGGTCTGGGTGCTGCTGCAGAAGAGCTTTCTCGGCTTCCAGATCAAGGTGCTGGGCCTGGACAAGCGCGCCGCCGGCTTTGTCGGCTTCCGCGACAAGAAGCTGGTGTGGATCGCCCTGCTGATCAGCGGCGGGCTGGCCGGGCTGGCCGGCGTCGCCGAAGTCACCGGGCCGATCGGCCAACTGGTGCCGCAAGTTTCACCGGGCTATGGCTACGCGGCGATCACCGTGGCCTTCCTCGGCCGCCTGAACCCCATCGGCATCGTTTTCGCCAGCCTGCTGATGGCGCTGCTCTACCTCGGTGGCGAGAACGCGCAGATGGCCGCCAACCTGCCGCAATCCATCACCCAGCTGTTCCAAGGCATGGTGCTGTTCTTCCTGCTCGCCTGCGACGTGCTGATCCTCTATCGCCCGCGCCTGAAGCTGTGGGCACGCAAGCCCCAGCTCGTCAGCGCCAAAGAGGAGCCGGCCACATGATCGTCCGCGCTGCGCTACTTCCCTTTTCACCCGCTGCCCGCCGCTTGAAGTTCGAGGCCTGACCGATGGACATGGATCTGCTGACCAATATCTTCTACGCCATGATCCGCACCGGTACGCCGCTGCTGCTGGTCGCCCTCGGCGAGCTGGTGTGCGAAAAGACCGGCGTACTCAACCTCGGCCAGGAGGGCATGATGCTGTTCGGCGCGGTGATCGGCTTCATCGTCGCCTTCGCCAGCGGCAACCTCTGGCTCGGCGTGCTGTTCGCCTGCCTGGCCGGCGTGCTGCTCTCGCTGCTGTTCGCCATGGTGGCGCTGGGCTTCAACGCCAATCAGGTCGCCACGGGCCTGGCACTGACCATCTTCGGCGTCGGTCTGTCGTCCTTCGTCGGCGCCAGCTGGGTCGGCAAGCCACTGGCCGGCTTCGAGCCGATCGCCATTCCGCTGCTCAGCGAGATCCCCGTGATCGGCCGCATGCTGTTCGCTCAGGATCTGCTGGTGTACCTGTCCTTCGCACTGTTCGCCCTGGTGGCCTGGGTACTGCTGAAAAGCCGTATCGGCCTGATCATCCAGCGGTCGGCGAAAACCCCAACGCCGCCAGCGCCATGGGCCTGCCGGTGCTGCGCGTGCGCACCCTGGCGGTGATGTTCGGCGGCGGGATGGCCGGGCTTGCCGGCGGCTACATGTCGCTGGCGTACACGCCGATGTGGGCGGAAAACATGACCGCCGGCCGCGGCTGGATCGCCCTGGCCCTGGTGGTGTTCGCCAGCTGGCGGGTGAGCCGCGTCCTGCTCGGCGCCTACCTGTTCGGCCTGGCGAGCATCCTCCACCTGGTGGCGCAGGGTCTCGGTCTGGCGATCCCGGGCAACCTGCTGGCGATGCTGCCGTATGTGGCGACCATTCTGGTGCTGGTACTGCTGTCGCGGGATGCGATCCGTACGCGGTTGTACGCGCCGGTGTCGCTGGGGCAGCCTTGGCAGCCGGGGCATTGAGGTTTTTTCGGGCCGGGCTGCGCGGAACCAGGGCGGTTGGCGAGTTGCTTGGGCGCTTGGTTTCGCCCTGCTGGGCGAGTTCCTTTTGGCAATCGCCCGGATGGCCGGCCCCGCCAAAAGGAACCAAAAAAGCTTCTTCGCATTTCATGGGGACAGGCTGCTTGACACCGGACTGGCAAGTTTGGGTGTTGCTGCCATTTGGTTTGGGCTTGCGCCTTGGTGATCAGGGCACTTACCGAGTGTGCTGACACTTCC
>NZ_AZSV01000048.1:0-34657 GCF_000582595.1 Pseudomonas sp. BAY1663 | reverse complement strand
CGCGCAGGCGGGCGTAGGCGCCGCGCAGGTCGCGATACAGCTCCAGCGACGGGCGCGCCTGGTCGAAGGCGTTCGCCGGATCGTCGAGGCCGTCGAGGGCGATCTGCAGCAGGCGCTGGCGATCGTCGGGTTCGGCCGCTTCCGGGCTGCGCCAGATCGGCTCGACCCGCGCCTGCTGCAGGCGGCCGTGGGCCAGGTGCTGCAGCGCCTCGAGATAGGCGTGGCTGGCGTGCAGGTCGCTGCACTCGCGATGCAATGGCTCGGCCGTGGCGGTCTGCAACTGCTGGCGGACGCGGTCGGGCTGGTACTGCGCGGGATCGAGGCCGTCGTCGGCCAGCTGCGCGAGCTGCAGCAGCAGGGCATCGAGCTGCGGGTAGCTGGTCCAGGCGAGCTGGAAGTCGCGTGCCCGGTAGAACGCCGTGAGCCGCTGCAGGGCCTGCGCTTCGAGCGGCGCCGGCAATTGCGGACAGGCACCTGGCAGCGCCGCGAGGGCCGATTCGATCGGCGCAACGGGCGCCGGGAGAGCCTCGGCCAGGGTGGCGGCGGGAACGCAGCAGAGCCAGACGGCCAGACGGAATGCATGTTTTTTGAACAACGTTTCGCTCCAGACTATCGCCCCGACTGCTAGACTGCGCCGCTCAAGGGCTGCGGCTCCTGGGTTCGGCCAGGGTCCATTTCAGACCATCAGAACATATCGCGCCGGCTGTTTGGGGCTCGCTCGTCTCCCGCCGGCTTTGTCGCGCCGCTGCGCCTGATCGGCGGCGAGTATGAGGCGCCGGCCAGGCAGGAAGCCGCAAGGCCGTGCCCGATGAGGTTGCTCGTTCATGACGTCCATGTTCCGACGTGCCTGCCTGGCGGCAGGTCTTTTCGTTCTCGCGCTGCCCGTATGGGCAGCCCCCGCCAGCTACCAGCCGATGGTCGACGGCCTGGCGCGGCTGGCGCCGACGCTCGATCGCCAGGTACTCACCCACGCCGTCGCGGCCATGCAGTGCGCGGTGAACAACGGCGCCAGCCCGGCCCAGCGACTGGCGGTGATCGACTTCTCGCGGCCCTCCAGCGAGCGCCGCCTATGGATCTTCGACCTGGACAAGGAAGAATTGCTCCTCGAAGACCTGGTCGCCCACGGCCAGAAGTCCGGCGACAACCTGGCGACGCGCTTCTCCAATCTGGTCGGCAGCCACCAGTCGAGCATCGGCCTGTTCCGCACCGCCGAGAGCTACAGCGGCAAGCACGGCTATTCGCTGCGCATGGATGGCCTGGAACCAGGCATCAACGACCGCGCCCGCGAGCGGGCCATCGTCATCCATCCCGCGGCCTACGTCGATCCGTCGTGGATCGTGACCCAGGGCCGCATCGGCCGCAGCCAGGGCTGCCCGGCGGTGCGCCCGGAAGTCGCGCGGATGGTGGTCGACAGCCTCAAGGGCGGGCAGTTCATGTTTTCCTGGTATCCCGACCAGCAGTGGCTGCAGTCCTCCGCCTACCTCAATTGCGAGCCTGCGCGCGTGGCGGGGATACTGGCGGCGCGGCAGGGATAAGTCCCTAACAGGCTGTTGAAAAACTACCTGCGTTGCCTTCGCGGCGTTAAAAACAGGCTCGTGCGCGAGTCCGATCAAAATGCTCATTTACCGCTCGTAAACTGCGCTTTTTCGCCTGTTTGATTCGCTGACGCTCACCCTTCGGGCCAGCCTTCGGCTGTTACTCCCGTTGGTCGTTGCGCCTTGCGCTGGCTGCCTCGCCTACGTTTTTCAACAGCCTGCTAAAAGCGCTGGAGGCTGGAGGGCTGAACGAAAAGGTGCTCCGAGTAGTCGGATTACGCCTCCGGCTAATCCAGGCTGCGGGCTGGCGTAGGGTGGATCACGCTTCACCGATCCTCCGGGTGGCGATCCTCCGGGTGGCGATCCACCGGGGCGGAGTCTTGGTGGATGTAAAAAGCGACATCCACCCTACAACCGCCTCCAGCTTCCAGCTTATTTCTGCTCGCTCTGCGGCGTCACCCGCAACACTTCCTCGACGGTGGTCAGGCCGGCGGCGATCTTCTGCGCGCCGGACAGGCGCAGGCTGCGCATGCCGTCCTTGAAGGCGGCGCGGCGCAGGGCGACGATGTCGGTATCGGCGGTGATCAGCGGCTTGATCGCGTCGTTGAGCAGCATGATCTCGTAGACACCAGCGCGACCGCGATAACCGGTGTCGCGGCATTCCAGGCAACCCACCGCCTGTTGCGCGCTGCTCGGTAGCGGCGCGTTCCACGGTCGGGTCAGCGCCGCCCAGTCGTCGCCATCCAGTTGCAGCGGTGCCTTGCAGTGCGGGCACAGCGTGCGCACCAGGCGCTGGGCCATGACGCCGAGCAGGGTGGCCTTGAGCAGGTAATGCGGCACGCCCAGTTCCAGCAGGCGGGTGATCGCGCTGGGCGCGTCGTTGGTGTGCAGGGTGGACAGCACCAGGTGTCCGGTGAGCGCCGCCTGGATCGCCATCTCGGCGGTCTCCAGGTCGCGAATCTCGCCGATCATGATGATGTCCGGGTCCTGGCGCATCAGCGCGCGCACGCCGCTGGCGAAGGTCAGCTCGATGTTGTGCTGCACCTGCATCTGGTTGAAGGCGCCCTCGATCATCTCGATCGGGTCCTCGATGGTGCAGACGTTCACCTCCGGCGTCGCCAGCTGCTTGAGCGTGGTGTACAGCGTGGTGGTCTTGCCCGAGCCGGTCGGCCCGGTGACCAGGATGATGCCGTTGGGCTGGCAGGTCATGCTCTGCCAGCGGCGCAGGTCGTCGGCGGAGAAGCCCAGCTGGTCGAAGCCCTTGAGCAGCACCTCGGGGTCGAAGATGCGCATCACCATCTTCTCGCCGAAGGCGGTCGGCAGGGTCGACAGGCGCAGCTCGACCTCGCCGCCGTCCGGGGTCTTGGTCTTGACCCGGCCGTCCTGCGGCTTGCGCTTCTCGGCGACGTTCATCCGGCCGAGGCTCTTCAGTCGGCTGACCACCGCCATGGTCACCTGCGGCGGGAACTGGTAGACGTTGTGCAGCACGCCGTCGATGCGAAAGCGCACCGTGCCCTGCTCGCGGCGCGGCTCGATGTGGATGTCGCTGGCGCGCTGCTGGAAGGCGTACTGGAACAGCCAGTCGACGATGTTGACGATGTGCGAATCGTTGGCGTCCGGTTCCTGGTCGCTGGCGCCGAGATTGAGCAGTTGCTCGAAGTTGCCGACGCCGCTGATCTTCTGCTCGGTGCCGCTGGCGCCGCTGACCGACTTGGCCAGGCGGTAGAACTCGACGGTGAAGCGCTGGATGTCCGCCGGATTGGCCACCACGCGCTTGATCGGGCGCTTGAGCACGTGGGTCAGGTTGGTTTCCCAGCCGTGCACAAACGGCTGGCAGCTGGCGATGGTGACGGCGCTGCTGTCGACCGCCACGGCGAGAATCCCGTGGCGCTGGGCGAACGCATAGGACATCAGCGGGGTGACCGCGGCGACGTCGATCTTCAGCGGGTCGATACGCAGGTAGGGCTGGCCGGCGTGTTCGGCCAGCCAGGTGGTCAGGCTTTCCAGGTCGAGCTTCTTGCCCGGGCGCTGCAGGTCGTCGAGCTGCTGCGCGGCGAGGAATTCCAGCGGATGCTGCTGGTTGGTCACCGCGCTGCGGCGTATCGCCAGGCACTGTTCGGCGCTGTCCTGGTCGACGCGTCCCTGGGCGACCAGCTCGCGCAGCAGGTCGTTGAGATCGAGGAAACGGTCGGCAACGGACGGGGCGAAGACGGACATCGAGGACTCCATGGGGGGTAGCGGCAAGCTTCAAGCCGCAAGCTGCAAGTAGACGCGCAAGTAGGGTGGATGTCGCTTTTTACATCCACCATGGCCCCGCTCGCTGGGGCCGCCACCCGGTGGACCGCCACCCGGTGGATCGGTAAAGCGTGATCCACCCTACGCCGGCTTGCGGCTGCTTTTCCCGCAGCTTACTTGGTCAGCGCTTTCCAGGCCTTGAGCGTCCACACAGTATGGGCCTGCTCGACGCGCAACTGACGCGTCTGCTCGTCCAGCGGCTGGCGGGCCAGTGCGTAGAGCTTGGCCAGCTCGCCGTACAGGCGGTCGACTTCCGGCAACTCCAGCACGCCGCGGGCCAGGTGCAGCCAGGCCAGCAGGCGCTCCATGCGCGGGCTCTGTTCGGCGAGGTCTTCGGGTTGTTGCCGGTAGCGCGGCAGTTGCAGCGCCTTGGCTTCTTCAGCCAGCAGATGCAGCAGCCACTTGCCCAGCTCGGCCGCGCCCTGGCGATCGCCGCGGGCGTTGCGCCCGGCGGTCCAGCTGCGTTGCAGCAGCCACAGCGAGGCTTTCAGCGAGAACAGGCCCCAGCGGGTCTGGCCGAGCTCGGCGGCGAATTGTGCGGGGGCCGCCTGGCGTACGCTTTCGTCGGTCTGGCCGGCTTCGACGCGCGGGCGCCAGTCCTGGATCAGCGCATCGAGCAGTTCGCGCAGTTCGCGGCTGCTGGCGCGCGGCGCGGCCTGGCCGAGGCTGCCGAGCAGGGCGCGCAGCTCGATGAGCTGTTGCAGCCAGTCGTCCAGCAGCTTCCAGTGGCCGTTGAAGCGGTACTGCTCGGCCAGCCGCTGGCTGTTGCCGAGCAGTTGCCAGCCGAGGGCGGCCACCGCGTCGTCCAGCGCCATCGTCGCCTCCAGCGCGGGCGCCGGCAGGTTCAGGGCGTAGCCATCGGCGTCGTGCAGGCGGTAGCCGCGTTCGGCCTTGCTGATGTCGCAGGGCATCAGCGGCAGGTCGGCAGCCAGTTCGGCGGCCAGTTCCAGCAGCGCTTCGGGCTCGCCCTGGCGCAGTTCCAGTTCCAGTTCGCAGAGTTCTTCGGCGCGCTTGCCGGCGGCGACCCGACCCAGGTCCAGCGCCGCCTCGATCACCACCCGGGCCTTGCCGCGGCCCCAGGCGAGTTCGGCCTTCTCGCGGACGAAGTCGGTGCTGAAGATCGGTTTCAGGCTCTTCTTGTCGAGCCCGGCGAGGCTGGCCGGCCAGCAGTCGTCGGTGAGCTTCTTCGTATCCAGCCTGGCCTTGTCCAGGTACCAGTCCCATTCGTTGCGCTCGGACAGCCCGGCGACGCTCTGGCCACGGCTCTTGAGGGTCTGGATGAACTGCTCGCCGTCACGCCGCAGGCGCAGCGCGACCTTGGCCCCGGCCAGCGCGCGGTCGGCGGTGTCGTAGTACTGGTTGGACAGCTCATGGCGCGACCAGCCGCTCTTGTTGCGCTTGTTCAGCAGCGGGTATTCGCGCAGGGCGAGCAGGGTCTCGCGGCTGGCGCGTAGCTTGATTTCGGTTTCTTTCTGCATGGTGCCGACGGGGTGCCTATGATGTGTGGATGTTGCAGCCTGATGACGCACGGTAGCAGGCATGATGGCCTGTCCGTATACTTGCCGCCTCTTTCAAGCCGGGGCCATACCCTATGCCAGTCAATCCTTTCGTCAGCTTGTTCGGACGCTCGCCAATCGGCCCGATGCAGCAGCACATGGCCAAGTCGCATGAGTGCGCCGCGAACCTGGTGCCGCTGTTCCAGGCGGTGATGGCCGAAGACTGGGAAATGGTCGAACAGATTCAGCAGCAGATGGCCCAGTTGGAAAACGAGGCCGACAAGCTGAAGAAGAGCGTTCGCCAGCACCTGCCCAAGAGCCTGTTCCTGCCGGTGCCTCGCTCCGATCTGCTGGACCTGCTGAGTGTACAGGACAAGATCGCCAACCGCGCCAAGGACATCGCCGGCCTGATGCTGGGCCGCTGCATGACCATCCCGCAGCCGCTGCAGCCGCAGATGCTGGCCTACGTGCAACGCAGCGTCGACGCCAGCGCCCAGGCGCTCAAGGCGCTCAAGGAACTGGATTCGCTGCTGGAGACCGGCTTCAGTGGCCGCGAAGCCACGCTCGTCGAGAAGATGGTCGAGGAACTCGAGGAGATCGAGCGCGAAACCGACCGCATGCAGATCACGGTGCGCCGTGCGCTGTTCAACCTGGAAAAGGAATTGCCAGCTGTCGACGTGATCTTCCTCTACAAGATCATCGAATGGATCGGTGACGTGGCCGACCGCGCCGAGCGCGTCGGCAACCGTCTGGAACAATTGCTGGCGCGTTGAGCGCCAGCGTCCTTTCTGGGTTCTACAGGTAATTTTTTATGTCCTTTATCGCGGATTACGGCTTCGTACTCCTGGTGCTCGCCTGCGTGTTCGGTTTCTTCATGGCCTGGGGCGTGGGCGCCAACGACGTGGCCAACGCCATGGGCACCTCGGTGGGCTCCCGCGCCCTGACCATCAAGCAGGCGATCGTCGTCGCCATGGTCTTCGAATTCTGCGGCGCCTATCTGGCTGGCGGCCAGGTGACCGAGACGATCAAGAGCGGCATCGTCGACGCCGAGATGATCACGCCCGACCTGATGGTGCTGGGGATGATGTCCGCCCTGCTGGCCGCCGGTACCTGGCTGCTGGTGGCCTCGATGAAGGGCTGGCCGGTGTCCACCACGCACTCGATCGTCGGTGCGGTGATCGGTTTCGCCGCGGTGGGCATCTCGGTGGATGCGGTGCACTGGAGCGGCGTCGGCCCCATCGTCGCCAGCTGGATCATCTCGCCGATGCTCTCCGGCACCATCGCCTTCGGCGTGTTCATGAGCGTGCAGAAGCTGATCATCGATACCGACGACCCCTTCCACAACGCCAAGCGCTTCGTGCCGCTGTACATGTTCCTCACCGGCTTCATGGTGGCGCTGATGACCCTGTCCAAGGGTCTCAAGCACATCGGTCTGCACCTGAGCGGCGGCGAGAGCTTCCTGCTCGCCGTGGGCGTCGGCGTGCTGGTGATGCTGATCGGCGTCGCCCTGCTGACGCGCATCAAGGTCGACGTGGAGGCAGACAAGGCCTTCCACTTCTCCAGCGTGGAAAAGGTCTTCGCCGTGCTGATGATCTTCACCGCCTGCTCGATGGCCTTCGCCCATGGCTCCAACGACGTCGCCAACGCGGTCGGCCCGCTGGCGGCGGTGGTCGGTGTGCTGCAGTCCGAGGGCGCCGCGGCGATCAGCGCCAAATCGGCGGTGCCGGGCTGGGTGCTGCTGCTGGGGGCGGTCGGTATCGTCATCGGTCTGGCCACCTACGGCTACAAGGTGATCGCCACCATCGGCAAGCAGATCACCGAGCTGACCCCGAGCCGTGGCTTCGCCGCCGAGCTGGCCACCGCCAGCACCGTGGTCGGCGCCTCGGCCATCGGCCTGCCGGTATCCACCACCCACACCCTGGTCGGCGCGGTACTCGGCGTGGGCATCGCCCGCGGCATCGGTGCGCTCAACCTGGGCGTGATCGGCAAGATCTTCATGTCCTGGCTGGTCACCCTGCCGGTGGGCGCGGGCCTGGCCATCGTGTTCTTCCTGGTCCTGCGCGGCATCTTCACCTGATCGCCCGTGCGGCCCGTCGCGGTTGCCGATACGCCCCGTCGAGCTGACGGGGCGTATTCGTTTGCGGGTCCCGCCGTGGCGCGTTTCGTGCTTCACTGGAGACTCTGTCCGCTCGCGCCACGGAGGTAACCGGTGCCCATTCCCTCGCTCAAGGAACAGTTCGCCGCGCTCGTTGCCGCACCCTCGGTCAGTTGCACGCAACCCGGCTGGGACCAGAGCAACCGCCCGGTGATCGAACTGCTGGCCGCCTGGCTCGGCGAGCTGGGCTTCGCCTGCGAAACCCCGGAAGTCGCTCCCGGCAAGTTCAACCTGCTGGCCAGCTACGGCAGCGGTCCGGGCGGTCTGGTGCTGGCCGGGCACAGCGATACCGTGCCGTTCGACGCCGCGCTGTGGGCCGCCGACCCGCTGAAGCTGCGCGAAGCCGACGACCGCTGGTACGGTCTCGGCAGTTGCGACATGAAGGGCTTCTTCGCCCTGGTCATCGAAGCGGTCCGCCCGTTGCTGGACCAGCCGTTCCTCCAGCCACTGCTGATTCTCGCCACCTGTGACGAAGAGAGTTCGATGTCCGGCGCCCGCGCGCTGGCCGCTGCCGGCCAGCCGCTCGGGCGCGCCGCGCTGATCGGCGAACCCACCGGCCTGCATCCGGTGCGCCTGCACAAGGGCATCATGATGGAGCGCATCGACATCCTCGGGCAGAGCGGCCATTCGTCCAATCCGGCCTACGGCCACAGCGCGCTGGAGGCCATGCACGGGGTGCTGGGCGAGCTGCTGACGCTGCGTCGCCAGTGGCAGGGCGAATACCGCAACCCGTTGTTCGACGTGCCGCAGCCGACCCTCAACCTCGGCTGCATCCATGGCGGCGACAACCCCAACCGTATCTGTGGCCAGTGCGCGCTGGAGTTCGACCTGCGCCCGCTGCCGGGGATGGACCCGCAGCAGTTGCGGGCGATCATCCGCCAGCGCCTGCAGCCACTGGCCGAGCGCCATCAGGTGCAGATCGAACTGGCGCCGCTGTTCCCCGCGGTGCCGCCCTTCGAGCAGGCGGCCGACAGCGAGCTGGTGCGCCTCGCCGAGCGCCTGACCGGACACCGCGCCGAGGCAGTGGCGTTCGCCACCGAAGCGCCTTATCTTCAGCAGCTTGGCTGCGAGACGCTGGTGCTCGGCCCCGGCGACATCGCCTGCGCGCACCAGCCCGACGAATACCTGCAGCTCGAACGCATCGAGCCGACACTGCAGCTGCTGCGCCGGCTGATCGGGCACTACTGCCTGCAGCCGGCCGTCCAGCCCTAGCGCTGGTACCGAACGAGATCCGCCACCAAAGGCTCCTACATGCACGACTACGTCACCTGGCTCCGCGATTCCTCCCCCTACATCAATTCGCACCGTGACCGCACCTTCGTGGTCATGCTGCCGGGCGACGGCCTGGCCCATGCCAACTTCGCCAATATCGTCCACGACCTGGTGCTGCTGCACAGCCTTGGCGTACGCCTGGTGCTGGCGTTCGGCTCGCGCCCACAGATCGAGGCGCGCCTCGCCGCCCGCGGGCTGGCGCCGCGCTTTCATCGCGACCTGCGGATCACCGACGCGCCGACCCTGGAATGCGTGATCGACGCCGTCGGCCAGCTGCGCATCGCCCTCGAGGCACGGCTATCGATGGACATGGCCGCCTCGCCGATGCAGGGCGCGCGGCTGCGCGTGGCCAGCGGCAACTTCGTCACCGCGCGGCCGATCGGCGTGCTCGATGGCGTCGACTACCACCACACCGGCGAGGTACGGCGTATCGACCGCAAGGGCATCGGCCGCCTGCTCGACGAGCGCACCATCGTACTGCTGCCGCCGCTGGGCTATTCGCCCACCGGGGAAATCTTCAACCTCGCCTGCGAGGACGTCGCCACCCGCGCGGCGATCGACCTGCAGGCCGACAAGCTGGTGCTCTACGGCGCCGAGGCCGGTCTGCTCGACGAGAGCGGCAAGCTGGTGCGCGAGCTGCGCCCGCAGCAGATCCCGGCCTACGTCGAGCGTCTCGGCGGCCACTACCAGGCCGAGCTGCTGGATGCCGCGGCGCAGGCTTGCCGCGGCGGCGTGCGGCGCAGCCATGTGGTCAGCTATGTCGACAACGGCGCGCTGCTCAACGAGCTGTTCACCCGCGACGGCGCCGGCACCCTGGTGACCCAGGAGCAGTTCGAGCAACTGCGTGAGGCGACCATCGAGGACGTCGGCGGGCTGATCGACCTGATCACCCCGCTGGAGGAGCAGGGCATCCTGGTGCGGCGCTCGCGCGAGGTGCTCGAACGCGAGGTCGAGCAGTTCAGCATCGTCGAGCGCGACGGGCTGATCATCGCCTGCGCGGCGCTGTATCCGATCGCCGAGTCGGATGCCGGCGAACTGGCCTGCCTGGCGGTCAATCCGGAATACCGCCATGGCGGCCGTGGCGACGAGTTGCTCGAACGCATCGAGGAGCGCGCGCGGCAGCTGGGGTTGAAGAAGCTGATCGTGCTCACCACCCGTACCGCCCACTGGTTCCGCGAGCGTGGTTTCGAACCGATCGGCGTCGAGCGCCTGCCGGCGGCGCGGGCGTCGCTGTACAACTTCCAGCGCAATTCGAAGATTTTCGAGAAGCCGCTGTAGGGCGGGTGAAACCCGCGCGGACGGAGTCCAAGCCAACGCCGAATCGGCGGGTTGCAACCCGCCCTACGCCTGCAGCCTGCATCGCCCCGAGGGCGCGCCCACAGGATTCGGTGGAGTCTGCTGCTCTTGTGGGAGGCCCGCCCTCGGGGCGATGCTTTTGAGCTTGCAGCTGCTCTTTCAGACCCCGATGCTCAGCAGGCTCGCCTGGTAGGCGGCGACGAACTGGTCGAAATCGGTTTCCTGCTGGGCTTCCAGTGTGGCCTGTTCGGCCAGCGATTGGCGCGATAGGGCCTCGAATTCGGCCAGCTCGGCCGCACCCGGAGGCTGGCTGCGGAAGTAGTCGGCATGGGCCAGGGTCTGGCGCATGGCGAACTGGCTGAAGCTCTCGCCATGGCGCCGCAGTTCGTCGAGCACGCGCGCCGACGGCGTCAGGCTGCTGTCGGCGACCTTGGCCCGCTGCACGGCCAGGGCCTCGGCATGGCGTCGGTCGCCATGGCTGCGATCGAGCAGGTCGGCGACCCGGCCGATTTCGTCCAGCAGTTCGTCGGCCCAGGTCGCCAGCGGCAGGCTCTCGCCGCAGCGGCGCAGCTGCAGGCCCGGGCGCCGACCTTCCTTGACCACCTTGAGGAAGTTGTCGGTGGCGGCGCCGCATTCGCCCTCGACCAGGCAAGGGCTGTCCTGCAGCGCGCAGAACAGCAGGAAGGCGTCGAGGAAGCGCGCCCCGCTGGCGTCGATGCCCAGCGGCAGGAACGGATCGATATCCAGGCAGCGCACTTCGACATACTGGATGCCGCGCGCGCGCAAGGCGTGCAGCGGGCGTTCGCCGCTGGCGGTGACGCGCTTGGGGCGGATGTTCGAGTAGTACTCGTTCTCGATCTGCAGGATGTTGGTGTTGAGCTGTTGCCAGTTGCCGGCGGCGTCCTTGGTGCCCAGCTCCACGTAGGGTGGGTAGGGCGTGGAGACCGCGCCATAGAGGCTTTCGATATAGCTCGGCAGGTCGTCGTAGCAGGGCGTGAGGCCGGCCTGGGCATTGTTCTGGTAGCCCAGGTCGCTCATCCGCAGGCTGGTCGCCCAGGGCAGGTAGAGCGTGTCGGCGTCGAGCGTTTCGAGCTGGTGCGCGCGGCCGCGCAGGAAGCCGGCATCCAGCGCCGGCGAGGCGCCGAACAGGTACATCAGCAGCCAGCTGTAGCGGCGGAAGTTGCGGATCAGGCCGATGTAGCGCGTCGAGCGGTAGTCCTGTGCCGAGCGCGGATCGCCATCGTCGGCCTGCAGGATCGGCCACAGTGATTCGGGCAGCGAGAAGTTGTAGTGGATGCCGGCGATGCACTGCATGGTCTTGCCGTAGCGCAGCGCCAGCCCCTGGCGGTAGACGTGCTTGAGCCGGCCGATGTGGGAGCTGCCGTATTCGGCGATCGGGATGTCCGCCTCGTCCGGCAGCGGGCAGGGCATCGACGGGCTCCAGAGGTACTCATTGCCGAGCTTGGCGTAGGTGAAACGATGGATGGCCTCGAGCTCGGCCAGGGTGTTGCGTGGGTCGCTGTCGGTGCCGGTGATGAACTCCAGCAGCGCCTCGGAATAGTCGGTGGTGATCTTCGGGTGGGTCAGCGCCGAGCCCAGTGCCGCCGGATGCGGGGTCAGGGCCAGGCGGCCCTGAGAGTCGACGCGCAGGCACTCGCGCTCGATCCCGTGCAGGCATTGAGTGAGCAGCGAACGCTGTGGGTGCTCGGCCAGCAATGCCAGACGATGGGAGAGGAGATCGCTCAACTTGTGGGTTCCTTCACGCGACGGTCGGCCCAATATGGGGGGGAGAGCGGCAAGCTTCAAGCCACAAGCTGCTTCTAAGTTAGAGGCAGGCGAAGGTCGCTTGCGCCTTGGCGATCAGCTTGTCGCCCTGATGCACCTCGGCTTCGAGCACCTGGGTGCGCCGCCCGCCGTGCACCACCCAGGCGCGGCAGCGCAGTTCGCCATCGGTCACCGGACGAATGTAGTTGACCTTGCATTCCAGCGTCACGCTGTTCGGCGAGCCATCGCCCAGGCTGTGGCTGGCCTGGCCCATGGCGGTGTCGATCAGCGAGAACAGCGCGCCGCCATGCAGCTTGCCGTGCAGGTTGCGCAGGCCGTCGTGCATGCTCAGGCCGAGCACGGCCTCGCCATTGCCGACCTGGTGGATCTCCAGGCCGAGCAGACGGCCGAAGGCGCTGGAGTTGCCCACCGCCTCGACTTGGATGCTCATGCTTATTTCCTCAGCTGCTTGGCGTTGGCGAACAGCGCGGCCATGCCGGGGTTGGTCGGGGCCGGCTTGTCCTGTTTCGAATGGCGCTCGCTGCGCGGGGCGTTGCCGCGTGGCTTGCCGCCGCGCGGGCCGTCGGTCTTCTCGCCGGGGGTGTCGCTCATGCGCATGGACAGGCCGACGCGGTTGCGCGGGATGTCCACTTCCATGACCTTGACCTTGACGATGTCGCCGGCCTTGACCACCTCGTAGGGGTCCTTGACGAACTTCTCCGACAGCGCGCTGATGTGCACCAGGCCGTCCTGGTGCACGCCGATGTCGACGAAGGCGCCGAAGTTGGTGACGTTGGTCACCACGCCCTCGAGCACCATGCCCGGCTCCAGGTCGCTGAGCTTCTCCACGCCGTCCTGGAATTCGGCGGTCTTGAACTCCGGACGCGGGTCGCGGCCGGGCTTGTCCAGCTCGCCGAGGATGTCGGTGACGGTGGGCAGGCCGAAGGTCTCGTCGGTGAATTTCTTCGGGTCGAGGCGCTTGAGGAAGGCCGAGTCGCCGATCAGCGAGCGGATGTCGCGGCCGGTATCGGCGGCGATGCGCGTGACCAGCGGATAGGTTTCCGGGTGCACGGCGGAGGCGTCCAGCGGGTTGTCGCCGTTCATCACGCGCAGGAAGCCGGCGGCCTGCTCGAAGGTCTTCTCGCCCAGGCGCGGCACTTTCTTCAATTGCGCGCGGGAGCTGAATGCACCGTTGGCATCGCGGAACTGCACGATGTTATTGGCCAGCGTCGCGTTGAGCCCGGAGATGCGCGCCAGCAGCGCGGCGGAGGCGGTGTTGACGTCGACGCCGACGGCGTTCACGCAGTCCTCGACCACCGCATCCAGCGAGCGCGCCAGCTTGAGCTGGGACACGTCGTGCTGGTACTGGCCGACGCCGATGGACTTCGGGTCGATCTTGACCAGCTCGGCCAGCGGGTCCTGCAGGCGGCGGGCAATGGACACCGCGCCGCGCAGCGATACGTCCAGTTCGGGGAATTCGCGGGCGGCGAGCTCCGAGGCCGAATACACCGAGGCGCCCGCTTCGCTGACCATGATCTTGGTCAGCTTGAGGCCCGGCACCTTCTTGATCAGCTCGCCGGCCAGCTTGTCGGTCTCACGGCTGGCGGTGCCGTTGCCGATGGCGATCAGGTCCACCGCGTGCTTGGCGCACAGCTTGGCGAGGATCGCCAGGGTGCCGTCCCAGTCGTTGCGCGGCGCGTGCGGGTAGACGGTGGCGGTGTCCAGCAGCTTGCCGGTGGCATCGACCACCGCCACCTTGCAGCCGGTGCGCAGGCCCGGGTCCAGCGCCAGGGTCGCGCGCGGGCCGGCCGGGGCGGCCAGCAGCAGGTCGTGCAGGTTGCGGGCGAACACGGAGATGGCCTCGTCCTCGGCCTTGTCGCGCAGCTCGCCGAGCAGGTCGGTTTCCAGGTGGGTGTAGAGCTTGACCTTCCAGGTCCAGCGCACCACCTCGGCCAGCCACTTGTCCGCCGCGCGCCCGCGGTTGGCGATGCCGAAGCGCTCGCCGATCATCGTCTCGCCCGGGTGCATGCTGCCCGGCGTCTCCTCGCCGACCTTGAGGCTGACGCCGAGGATGCCCTCGTTGCGCCCGCGGAAGATCGCCAGCGCGCGGTGCGAGGGCACGCCCTTGAGCGGCTCGTCGTGCTCGAAGTAGTCGCTGAACTTGGCCCCTTCGCTCTCCTTGCCCGGCACCACGCGGGCGCTGAGGGTGGCGTTGTGCTTGAGGAACTCGCGCAGCCTGGCCAGCAGGTCGGCGTCCTCGGCGAAGCGCTCCATGAGGATGTACTTGGCGCCCTCGAGCACGGCCTTGACGTCGGCGAAGCCCTTCTCGGCGTCGATGAAGCGCTCGGCTTCGGTTTCCGGGGCCAGCTGCGGATCGGCGAACAGCGCATCGGCCAGCTCGCCGAGGCCGGCTTCCAAGGCTATCTGGCCCTTGGTGCGGCGCTTCTGCTTGTAGGGCAGGTAGAGGTCTTCGAGGCGGGTCTTGGTGTCGGCGAGATCGATCTCGCGCTTGAGCTCGGGGGTCAGCTTGCCCTGCTCCTCGATGCTGGCGAGGATCGAGACGCGGCGCTCGTCCAGTTCGCGCAGGTAGCGCAGGCGCTCCTCCAGGGTGCGCAGCTGGGTATCGTCGAGGCTGCCGGTGACTTCCTTGCGGTAACGGGCGATGAAGGGCACGGTGGAACCTTCGTCGAGCAGCGCCACGGCGGCGGCGACCTGTTGCGGGCGCACGCCCAGCTCGTTGGCGATGCGGGAATTGATGCTGTCCATGTACCTACCTGGGTCAGTCAAACCATGCAGGCCGGGCCTGCGCGAAGCCGGCGATTATAGGGGAAGTGCGACGTCCGGCCTCAAGCGATTGCCGGCAGGCGGTCGTCTGCCGCACGGGCCCGGCGCTTCGACACCTGTCGCGGCGGGAAAAATCTGCTAACAATGGCTGCCAGTTGCGGCATTCAACACTGCGCCATAATGCGCCGTCGAACATCCGGGAGTCTCCATGAGCAGCATTGCGCCCGCCAGCGAAGGCGAAAAGATCCTCATCGTCGATGACGATGCCCGTCTGCGGCGCCTGCTCGAGCGCTTCCTCGACGAGCAGGGCTATCGCGTCCGCACCGTGGAAAACACCGAGCAGATGGACCGCCTGCTCAGCCGCGAGCTGTTCCAGCTGGTGGTGCTCGACCTGATGATGCCGGGCGAGGACGGCCTGTCCGCCTGCCGCCGGCTGCGCCAGGGCAACAACCAGATCCCGATCATCATGCTCACCGCCAAGGGTGACGAGAGCAGCCGCATCCAGGGCCTGGAGCAGGGCGCCGACGACTACCTGGCCAAGCCGTTCAACCCCCGCGAGTTGCTTGCGCGCATCCGCGCAGTGCTGCGCCGGCAGGCGCCGCAGGTGCCCGGCGCGCCGGCCAGCGAGGACGAGATCGTCACCTTCGGCGACTACCAGCTGTCGCTGGCCACCCGCGAGCTGACCCGGGGCGACCAGGTCCACATGCTCACCACCGGCGAGTTCGCCGTGCTCAAGGCGCTGGTGCAGCATGCCCGCGAGCCGCTGACCCGCGACAAGCTGATGAACCTCGCCCGCGGCCGCGAGTGGGACGCGCTGGAGCGCTCCATCGACGTGCAGATCTCCCGCCTGCGCCGGCTGATCGAGCCCGACCCGTCCAAGCCGCGCTATATCCAGACGGTATGGGGCGTGGGCTATGTGTTCGTGCCCGATGGCAACAAATGAAGCGGCAAGCCGTAGGTTGGGTTGAGCGCAGCGAAGCCCAACATGAGCGGATGGCCCGGCATGGCAAGACTTGGCGGCCGCCGCATGCCACCACGTTGGGCTTCGCCGCTACGCGACTCAACCCAACCTACGAACGTGCAGCTGCTTTTCTATGAAAACCCCGCTGTGGTTCCCGCAGAGTTTCTTCGCCCGCACCCTGTGGATGGTGCTGATCGTGGTGCTGTTCTCCAAGGTCCTCACGCTGGTCTACCTGATGGCCAACGAGGACGTGCTGGTGGACCGCCAGTACAGCCATGGTGCGGCGCTGAGCCTGCGCGCCTATTGGGCGGCCAGCGCCGAGGACCGCGAGCGCATCGGGCGCGCCGCCGGCCTGCAGCCGATAGCCGAGCAGAACGTGCCGCGCAGCGAGTACCACTGGCCCTACACCGAGATCTTTCAGCGGCAGATGCGTGACGAGCTGGGCGACGATACCGAGGTGCGCGTCCGTATCCAGCCGTCCACCGCCATCTGGGTCCGCGCGCCGGCGCTGGGGGCGGACTGGGTGCGGGTACCGCTGTACGCCTATCCGCTGCGCGGCCAGCGCATCTGGAGCGTGCTCGGCTGGTTCCTCGGCATCGGCCTGCTGTCCACCGGCGCGGCCTGGATCTTCGTCAGCCAGCTCAACCTGCCGCTCAAGCGCCTGGTCTACGCCGCCCGGCAGATCGGCAAGGGCCGCCGCGTGCGCCTGCCGATCAGCGACACGCCGAGCGAGATGACCGAGGTCTACCGGGCCTTCAACCAGATGGCCGAGGACGTCGAGCAGGCCGGTCGCGAGCGCGAGCTGATGCTCGCCGGTGTGTCCCATGACCTGCGCACGCCGCTGACGCGCCTGCGCCTGTCGCTGGAGCTGATGGCCAGCGAAGACGAGCTGACCGAGGACATGATCCGCGACGTCGAGGACATGAACGCCATCCTCGACCAGTTCCTCGCCTTCGTCCGCGACGGCAGCGACGAGCCGGTGGAAACCACCGATCTAGGCGTACTGATCCGCGAGGTGGTCGCGCCCTACAACCAGCAGCAGGAGGCCGTGCACCTGCGCGTCGAGCCGATGCCGCCGTTCGCCCTGCGCCGGGTGTCGATCAAGCGGCTGCTGGTCAACCTCATCGAGAATGCCCTGCGCTACGGTGGCAGCGGGGTGGAAGTGGCGGCCTATGTCTCGGGCGACCAGCATGCGCCCTACGTGGTGCTCAGCGTGCTCGACCGCGGCCCGGGCATCGATCCGGCCGAGCTGGAGGGCATCTTCAATCCGTTCATCCGCGGCGACCGCGCCCGCGGCGGGCAGGGCGCCGGGCTGGGCCTGGCGATCGTCAAGCGCATCGCCTCGCAGCACGGCGGCATCGTCGAGCTGCGCAACCGCGAAGGCGGCGGCCTCGAAGCCCGCGTCAGCCTGCCGCTGGGCCTGCTGCTGCCGAGGGATGCGATAAAGGCGTAAAAGCAGCTCAGAGCTTGAAGCTTCCGGCTTCCGGCTATCCCTTGCCCTTGGTACGGGTCAGGTGCGGGCCGCCGTTCTTCTCCAGGTACTGGATGATCAGCCGGCGACGTCCTTGCCGGTGGTTTCCTCGATGCCGGCCAGGCCCGGCGAGGAGTTCACCTCCATCACCAGCGGGCCGTGGTTGGAGCGCAGGATGTCCACGCCGGCGACGTTCAGGCCCATCACCTTGGCCGCGCGGATGGCGGTCATGCGCTCCTCCGGGGTGATCTTGATCAGGCTGGCGGAGCCGCCGCGGTGCAGGTTGGAGCGGAATTCCCCGGGCTTGGCCTGGCGCTTCATCGCGGCGATGACCTTGTCGCCGACCACGAAGCAGCGGATGTCGGCGCCGCCGGCTTCCTTGATGTACTCCTGCACCATGATGTCCTGCTTGAGGCCCATGAACGCCTCGATCACCGACTCGGCGGCCTTCTCGGTCTCGCAGAGCACCACGCCGATGCCCTGGGTGCCTTCCAGCACCTTGATCACCAGCGGCGCGCCGTTGACCATCTGGATCAGGTCGGGGATGTCGTCCGGCGAGTGGGCGAAGCCGGTCACCGGCAGGCCGACGCCGCGCCGCGACAGCAGCTGCAGCGCGCGCAGCTTGTCGCGCGAGCGGGCGATGGCCACCGACTCGTTGAGCGGGAACACGCCCTGCATCTCGAACTGGCGCAGCACCGCGCAGCCGTAGAAGGTCACCGAGGCGCCGATGCGCGGGATCACCGCATCGAAGCCTTCCAGCGGCTTGCCGCGGTAGTGGATCTGCGGCTTGTGGCTGGCGATGTTCATGTAGGCGCGCAGGGTGTCGATCACCACCACCTCATGGCCCCGCTGCTCGCCGGCTTCGACCAGGCGACGGGTGGAATACAGGCGCGGGTTGCGCGACAGCACGGCAATTTTCATTGAGCACCGGAAGAAGTGAGGATCTGGGGTTTGTCTTGGACGTAGGTTCGTGACGGATCGATCAGCCATTGCCCCTCGACCAGCGCCTTGGAGCCGAGCAGCAGGCGGTAGCGCATGGTCTTGCGGCAGGTCAGGGTGAACTCCACCGGCCACGCGTGGCTGCCGAGGGCGAGCAGGGTACGCACCACGTAGCGGGTCTGCACCTGGCCATTGGAGCTCTTGATGGTCTTGCGGGTCACCAGCGGCGCCTCGCAGCGATGCCGGCGCTGCACCAGCGTGCCCAGGTGCGCGGTGAAGCGCACCCAGCGCTGGCCATCACGCTCGAATTCGCTGATGTCGGTGGCGTGCAGGGCCGAGGTGCTGGCCCCGGTGTCGACCTTCGCGCGCAGGCCCACCACGCCAGATCCGGCAGGGCGATCCATTCACGCAGACCGATGACGGTATGGGGGTCGAGTTTCTTCAATGGGAGTGTCCGAAGAATTTGCCGGCATTCTAGTCGGCGTGCATGACAACTGCATCCGTCTGTAACACCCTGAACGACTGATAGGAGACCGAGCTGGACGATGGCTGAAAAAGACGACGACAAGGTCCGCCTGGACAAGTGGCTGTGGGCCGCACGCTTCTTCAAGACCCGCGCGCTGGCCAAGGCGGCCATCGAAGGCGGCAAGGTGCATTGCCGCGGCGAGCGCTGCAAGCCGAGCAAGGAGCCCAAGGTGGGCGATGAGCTGGTGATCCGCAGCGGCTTCGACGAGCGCACGGTGGTCATCCGCGCGCTGTCGGCGGTGCGCCGCGGCGCGCCCGAGGCGCAGCTGCTCTACGAGGAGACCGCGCAGAGCCTGGCGGCGCGCGAAGAAGCCGCGGCGCTGCGCAAGGCCGGTGCCCTCGGCCTGCAGACCGACGGCCGGCCGAGCAAGAAGCAGCGCCGGCAGATCGAACTGCTGCGCGCTTTCAAGCCCGACTAGTCGCGCAGCACCGCCAGCTGGCGCAGCAGCGGCAGCCTGGCGGCCAGCTGCATGGGCGCACGTGCCAGCCCCTGCAGCAGCGCGGCGATATGCGCGCCCAGCGGCGTGCAATAGCCCCAGCCGATGGCCAGCAAGGCGATCAGCAGCCCGCCGACGAAATCATCGCTGAACCAGTGGGCGCCGGCCACCAGCCGCGGCAGCATGAACGCCAGGGTGATGCCGGATACCAGCGCGCAACGCCCGCCACGGGCGAACAGTGCCATGAACAGCCCCCAGAGCAGCAGCACCGAGGCGTGATCGCCCGGGAAGCTGCGGCTGGAGCGGTCCTTGAGCTCGAATACCCGTTCCAGCAGCGGAAAATGATCGCTCAGCTGGTAGGCGCCGGCGATCGCGACCGACGGGCTGGCGTGCTGCCAGCCGAAGTGGCCGGCCAGCTTGGTCACCAGCACGCGGATCACCAGCAGCACCAGCAGCAGGGCGGCGAAGGTGAACAGCGCCGGGCGCAGCTGGTGCTGCGCGAACAGCCAGTCGCGCCGGATCAGCAGGGTCAGCAGCAGGGCGCCGACGAGGATGTCGAACACACGAACGCTGGCCAGTGCCCACAGCCAGTCCCACCAGGCCTGGTGACCCAGCGAGCCGTTGAGCAGATGGAAGGTCGCCTGATCGATTGCGTCCCAGAAGGTACGACTGGTCGGCCAGAGCCAGCTGAGCAGCAACAATCCGGCGAGCAGGTGGGTGATGAGCCAAGGCAGTGGGCGCCAGCGCGCCTGGGGTGTAGTCACGGGCATGAGGGCGTCCCTGGGGTTGCGATGGCGCGCGATGCTAGAGCCTGCCCTTGCGCCTGTCCCGACTACCGGCGAGCCGTTCAGCCCGCGTTCAGCTTGGCCCTGTCCGGCGCATCCGTCCGGCGGCCGCCCTTGGTCCGAACCGGCTTTGCGCCTAAAATTGCCGCTTCCTCCGCCGTACCTGCGAGCTCCCGGCAATGCCCGATCAAACCCAGCGTTTTCTCTTCGATGATTCCGATGTGCGCGGCGAGATCGCCACGCTCGAGGAAAGCTACCAGCACGTGCTGGCCAAGCACGATTACCCCGAGCCGGTGGCACAGCTGCTCGGCGAACTGCTGGCCGCCGCCGCGCTGCTGGTCGGCACGCTCAAGTTCGATGGGCTGTTGATCCTCCAGGCCCGCTCCAGTGGCGCGGTGCCGTTGCTGATGGTCGAATGTTCCAGCGAGCGCGAGGTGCGCGGCATCGCCCGCTACCACGCCGAGCAGATCGCGCCGGGCGCGAGCCTCGCCGAGCTGATGCCCGAAGGCATGCTGGCGATCACCATCGACCCGGCCAACGGCCAGCGCTACCAGGGCATCGTTGGCCTCGAGGGGGTCAACCTCGCCGCCTGCCTGACCGATTACTTCGCCGCCTCCGAGCAGTTGCCGACACGTTTCTGGCTCAACGCCGACAGCCGCCGGGCCTGCGGCCTGCTGCTGCAGCAGCTGCCGGCCGACCGCATCAAGGACGTCGAGGAGCGTGACGCCAGCTGGGAGCACCTGCGCACCCTGGCCGACACGCTGACCGCCGAGGAACTGCTGGGGCTGGACAGCGAGACCCTGCTGCATCGCCTCTACCACCAGGAGCAGCTGCGCCTGTTCGATGCGCGCCCGATCCAGTTCCGCTGCAGTTGCTCGCGCGAGCGCTCGGCCCGCGCGCTGGTTAGCCTGGGCCGGCACGATGCCGAGCAACTGGTTGCCGAACAGGGTGGTACGGTCAGCATCGATTGCCAGTTCTGCAACCAGAAGTACACCTACGACGCGGCGGACATCGCCCAGCTGTTCGCCGGTGGCGGCAGCGACGCGCCTTCGGATACCCGCCACTGACGCTCCGGGGCGCCGGCGCGCGCGCTACCCGGTCGGACGCGGTGGACGAAACGCCCGCCGCGCCCGGTGAACCTTTTGGCCATCACAGGCTCATACCCAGCGCGACGCATTTTCTGGCATAATCGCGCGCACTTTTTTCGATGTAGTTCACCGTCCGGTGGGCTACAACAGCATGGAGGAATCGGCCCAGGCCGACGGGGACACTCATGACGCAAGCCACCAACGCCGTGTACACCGACATCAGCACCGCTCAATTGATCGAAGAAGCCGTCAGGCGCGGCGAGGGCGAGCTGTCCGCCGATGGCTCTCTGGTGGTGAAGACCGGGCATCGCACGGGCCGTTCCCCGGCTGACCGCTACATCGTCGAAGAGCCCAGCACCCAGCACAAGATCGCCTGGGGCCCGATCAACCGGCCGTTCCCGGCGGGCAACTTCGAGGCCCTGTGGAACCGCGTCGAAGCCTACCTGGGCGAGCGTGACAGCTTCGTGTCGCACGTGCACGTCGGTGCCGACCCCGAGCACTACCTCCCCGTCAAGATGGCCACCGAGACGGCCTGGCACAACCTGTTCGGCCGTTGCCTGTTCATCACCCCGGAGCGTTTCAACCCGGCTGGCCTGGGCGAATGGCGCATCCTCAACGCGCCGTTCTTCCAGTGCGTGCCCGAGCGCGACGGCACCAATTCCGATGCTGCGTGATCCTTAACTTCGCCGAGAAGAAGGTGCTGATCGCCGGCATGCGCTACGCCGGTGAAATGAAGAAGGCCATGTTCTCCGTGCAGAACTTCCTGCTGCCGGATGTCGACGTGCTGCCGATGCACTGCGCCGCCAACATCGGCGAAGACGGCGACACCACCCTGTTCTTCGGCCTGTCCGGCACCGGCAAGACCACCCTGTCGGCCGACGAGAGCCGCTACCTGATCGGCGACGACGAGCACGGCTGGGGCGTCGGTCGCGTGTTCAATATCGAGGGCGGCTGCTACGCCAAGTGCATCGACCTGTCCGAGAAGAACGAGCCGGTGATCTGGAAGGCCATCAAGTTCGGCGCCGTGCTGGAGAACGTGGTGCTCGACGCGCGCACCCGCCTGCCCGACTACGCCGACGCCAGCCTGACCCAAAACAGCCGCGCCGCCTATCCGCTGGAGCACGTCGAGAAGCGTAGCGAGAAGAACCTCGGCGGCGAGCCGAACGCGGTGATCTTCCTCACCTGCGACCTGACCGGCGTGCTGCCGCCGGTGTCGATCCTCAACAACGAGCAGGCCGCCTACCACTTCCTCTCCGGCTACACCGCGCTGGTCGGCTCCACCGAGATGGGTTCGGGCAGCGGCATCAAGTCGACCTTCTCCACCTGCTTCGGCGCGCCGTTCTTCCCGCGTCCGGCCGGCGAATACGCCGAGCTGCTGATCAAGCGCATCAACGGCTTCGGCTCCAAGGTCTACCTGGTCAACACCGGCTGGACCGGCGGCGGCTACGGCGTCGGCAAGCGCTTCAACATCCCCACCACCCGCGCGGTGATCGCGGCGATCCAGAGCGGCGCGCTGGTCGGTGCCGAGACCGAGCACCTGCCGATCATCAACCTGGACGTGCCGAAGGCCGTCGCCGGCGTCGAGACCCAGCTGCTCAACCCGCGCAACACCTGGGCCGACAAGGGCGCCTACGACCAGGCGGCCAAGGAACTGGCGGCCAAGTTTATCGAGAACTTCAAGAAGTTCGATGTCTCCGATGCGATCAGGAGCGCCGGCCCGCAGCTCTGAGCCGCACCGTTCGCATCCGCGTCAAGGCCGCCTCCGGGCGGCTTTTTCGTTTGCGCATAGACGTACTCCTGTAGGCGCGGGCCATGCCCGTGAATATTCCAGCGCGCAAAGCTTGGCGGGCAGGGCCCGCTCCTACGGACGTTCAGAACGCCTCGACACTTCGAGCAACGCGCAACTGGGCAGAGCCTTTTCGTTGCGCGCGACAAGCATCGAAACAATCGATGATCAACATCAGTCGGCTCGCGTGGATTCGATCGATCGCCGCCCTTAGCATTGCCCGTTACATTCGCCCGAGGAGTCGTCATGAACACCGAAGAAGCCATTCGCAGCCGCCGCGCCGTCAAAGCCTATGATCCGGCGTTCCAGCTCAGCCGAGAGGAAAAGGACGAACTGCTGCGGCTGGCGCTGTTCGCGCCGTCGGCCTTCAACCTGCAGCATGTCCGGCTGGTCGAGGTGAGCGACCCGGCTCTGCGCGCACAGATCCGCGAGGCGGGCTGGAACCAGGCGCAGATGACCGACGCCTCGATGCTGGTGGTGGTCTGCGCCCAGCTCGACAGCTGGTCGCAGAACGTTCGCCGCGTCTGGGAGGGCGCGCCGGCCGAGGTGCAGGACTACATGGCCGCTGCCATCGATGCCTACTACCGCGACAAGCCGCAGGTGCAGCGCGACGAAACCATGCGCAGCTGCGGGCTGATGGCGCAGACGCTGATGCTGGCGGCGCGCGCCAGGGGCCTGGAATCCTGCCCGATGGATGGCTTCGACTTCGCCGCGGTGGCCAAGCTGATCAACCTGCCGGAAAACCACGTGATCGCCCTGATGGTCGCGGTGGGCAAGGGAACGGTCGAGCCCAAGCCACGGGTCGGCAAGCTGCCGTTCGACGAGGTGGTGATCCGCGACCGCTTCTGAGGCGTCGTTTCATGAACACGCCTGCGCTGACCCGTCTCGCGCGGGCGTCGTTGTTTTCAGTGGATGAGGCCCAGTAGCGTATCGGCGACGCCCTTGGTGCGCCCGGACATGCTCGCGGTATGCCGGCTGGTTGCTTCCAGCGTGTCGAGCAGTTCGGTCAGCGCGCCGACGTCGGCCGACTGCGCTTCGATGTGCTCGGCGACCTGGCGGATCTCCGCGGCCAGGCGGCCGATGTCCGTGCTGATTTCCTCGGCATTCTGCCCGGTCTTCTCGGCGAGTTTGCGGACCTCGTCGGCGACCACCGCGAAGCCGCGCCCCAGATCGCCGGCGCGGGCGGCCTCGATGGCGGCGTTGAGCGCCAGCAGGTTGGTCTGCCCGGCGATCTGCTGGATCACCTGGACCACGGACTGGATGCGCTGGCTGGACTGCGCCAGGTCGCGCGTGCTGGAGACCACCGCGTCGGCCTGGCCGACCATCTGCTTGATGGAGTCGCCGGCGCGGTCGATCACCGCGGCCTGCTGGCCGATGTTCAGGCCCAGCGTGTCCATCGAGCCATGCAGCTCGGTGGCGCACAGGCGCAACTGCTCGGCCAGCGCCTGGCGCTGCGCTTCGGCCTGCGCCAGTACCTGCCCGAGGTCGGCCAGGCCGCGGAACACCGGGCGGATGTGCTCGTCCAGGCCGTCGATGTCCAGGCTGCTACTGAAATCCTGGCGCTTGAACTGCTCGATCTGCTTGACCACCACCTGGCTCAGGCCGGCGAGCTTCTTCACCTGTCGGCGCAGGAAGAACGCCTTGAACTCGCCGTGGTAGGCGATGAAGCGGTCGGTGTAGTCGTCGCCAAAGGCCGCTCCGGCCGGTACCCGGAAGAAGAACACGGCCGTCAGCGTCTGGTTCAGGTTCAACCCGAGGATCTCACCGAAGGTCGAGTATCCCAGCACCGGCACGCCGGCGAAGACGTTGCCCATCTCGGCCAGTGCCGATGGGTTGTTCAGGCGCCGGAGGATGCAGTCGTTGAGAATGCCGACCAGCGGCTTGCCCGGCTTGTCCCGCATGAAGCGCTGGAAGTCGCGGCGAGTCGCCTCCGGCAGCGGCGTGCGGCGCACCATCACCAGTTCCTCGCCGGGCGCGACGTCGCAGAACAGGTGGACGCGCTGGTTCGCCGGATCGATGCGCGAGATCGAGCGCACGAAGTATTCCTCGCCGACGCGAATGGCGAACGAGTAGTCGGCCAGCCGCGCGTCCAGGGCCTGCTCGCTGCAGTCCAGGGCCTGGCAGAGGGCGGCGACCATCGTGCGGATGTTGCCTTGGGCGTCGACCACCTGGCTGATGTAGCGTTCTTCCAGCGAGGCACTGAGGACGCTCATGCGCACGGGGGTCGGCTCGAAGTTCTGGCTCTTGAAGACGCCGAAGCGCACCTGCCGGGCGCACTTGAGAAAGACGATCAGGGCGTGGTTCTCATAGCTGCGTGTGCCGTCGTGCAGGCGGGTGTGCTGGAAATCCAGCGTACCGCCGGCCGAGCCACCGACGAACAGGCAGGGGAAACGGCCCGACTCGTAGAGCGCCTCCATGAAGAACGACTCGGATGCCGACAGGCCATCGAAGAAGGCCATGGCGAGGGTGTCGCGGTGGTCGATCGGCAGGCCGACCTGCAGCCGGCGGATCGAGTCGACGAGCCGGGCGATGCGTTCGGCCATGCCCAGCTGCGGGCCGCCACCGCGAATGTCGCGGCATTCCAGCGGCACGTGGACGATCTCCGCCTGGGCGATGACGCTGGCGTCGAACAGTTGCAGCACCACCCGGTCCCAGCGCTCGCCGGTGGCGCAGTACAGCCGGCCCTGGTCGCTGCACAGCTCGCCGGCGGTGGTGCACAGGCTCAGCACCGCCTGCGGGAAGCGCTGGCGGATCTGCCGGGCCACGGCGTCCAGATCCAGATGGGGCGAGACGAAGCCGGCGATGTAGGTCGGCGTGAAGCGCAGCGCCGCCAGTTGCGGGGCAAGCTCGGCGGCGGAGCTGAGCAGGCTCAGCACGCCGTCGGCGGCAGCGCCCTGGCCGGACGCGAGGCGGGAGAAGGAAAACATGCGGACTCTCACAGGGCAGGGACGTGGTGCCGCCTGCCGGTGCGGCGGGAGCGCCCACCGGCGGTCAGCCGGACGCCTTGACCCTAGCGACAACGCCCGCAGTGGCCAATGACACCTTGGTACTGCGCCTGAAGTCGTAGCCGTGCCGAACGGCCTGCCGGTCCACGAGCCGGCTCCGGCGCGGCCGTGAACGAAACGGCAACAGCCCCTAGCCGCCCGCCGCCAGGCGCAGCAGTCGGCCCACGCCGGTGTCGCCCGGTAGCAGCAGCAGGCTGAGGCCAAAGATCGCCACCAGCCCGGCCAGGTAGGCGAGCGATACGAGAAGGTGTCCGAGCCGTCGGCGCCAGGGCAGGCGGCGATCGACAGGGTGGCGGGGGGAGCGGCGCGACGGCATGGGTGCCTCGACGGAGCGGAGAACGGAGCGGCGGCGCGCAAGGGTAAACCGAATAAAGGCATTTTGCCATTATTGTGGATTGCACCGACGATTCGTCCTGCGTGCGCAGGGTGCGGCCGTAGATGGCGGGCGTGTTCTACACTGAATCGCTCCATCGCCAGCCCCGCTTTCCGGGAGAGCCCGCATGCCGACGCGCCGAACCTTTCTCCAGCACACCGCCGCGCTCACCGCCCTGGCGGCCCTGTCCCCCGGCTTGCCGGTCTTCGCCGCCGACACCGTGCAACTGATGCAGCGCCCGATTCCGGCGAGCGGCGAGGCGTTGCCGGTGATCGGCCTGGGGACTTCGCGAACGTTCCACGTCGGCCTCGACGACGCCTCTCTCGAGCCCCTGCTGGAGGTGATGCGCACCTTCGTCGCGGGTGGCGCCCGGCTGATCGACACCGCGCCCAGCTACGGTGCGGCCGAAGCGGTCACCGGCGAGCTGGTCGCGCGGCTGGAGGCGCGGCAGAAGGTGTTTCTCGCCACCAAAGTGTCCTCCAGCGGCCGCGAAGCGGGCCAGCGGCAGCTCGAGGGGAGCTTCCGGGCCCTGCAGAGCGACACGCTCGACCTGGTGCAGGTGCACAATCTGCAGGACACCGCGACCCAGCTGCAATTGCTGCGCGAGCTGAAGGAGCAGGGCCGGGTGCGCTACATCGGCATCACCCATTACGTCGAGTCGGCGCATGACGACCTGCTGACGGTGCTGCGCAAGGAACGGGGCATCGACTTCGTGCAGCTCAATTATTCGGTGGGCGAGCGCAATGCCGAACGTCGATTGCTGCCGTACTGCGCCGACAACGGCATCGCCACCCTGATCAACCGACCCTTCACCCGCGGCAACCTGCTGTCCAAGGTCAGGGACAAGCCGTTGCCGGACTGGGCCGCCGAGATCGAGGCCAGCTCCTGGGCGCAGTTGCTGCTCAAGTTCATCCTCGCCGAGCCGGGGGTGACGACGGTGATCCCGGCGACCTCGAATCCGCGCTACATGGCCGACAACCTGCTGGCGGGCCAGGGCCGCCTGCCCGATGCGCGCCAGCGCGAGCTGATCGTCCAGGCGTTCGGCTGAGTGGCGCGGCAGCGCCGCCTGATGCCGCGGGAGGCCTGAGTGTATGCCCGGAGCCCTTGCCCGACGCCTGTCGCGCCTGATCGACGCCGGCCCCGGCGAGCTGCCGGCGGCGCTGGCCGGCTTCGGTCTGTTCTTCTGCCTGTTCAGCGGCTACTTCATGCTGCGGCCGATCCGCGAGTCCATGGGCATCCAGGGCGGCGTCGACAACCTGCAGTGGCTGTTCACCGCGACCTTCTTCAGCATGTTGCTGGCGGTGCCGTTGTTCGCCTGGCTCAACTCGCGGGTGGCGCGGATTCACTACATCGACTGGGTGTACGGATTCTTCTGCGCCAATCTGCTGCTGTTCGCCGCGCTGTTCTTCCTGCTGCGCGACAGCGTCTGGCTGGCGCGGGTGTTCTACGTGTGGATATCGGTCTACAACCTGTTCGTGGTGTCGGTGGCCTGGAGCCTCATGGCCGATGTCTTCGATGCGCCGCAGGCGCGCCGGCTGTTCGCCTTCATCGCCGCCGGCGCCAGTGTCGGCGGGCTGGTCGGGCCGGCGATGAGCGCGCTGCTGGTGGGGCTGCTCGGCCAGTTCGGGCTGATGCTGCTGGCGGCGCTGCTGCTGGCGCTGGCCGTGGCGATCAAGCATTACCTGATGGCCTGGCGCGAGGTGCTGGGCGCCGGGCGGCCCGGCGCCCAGCAGGCGGAAAACCCGCGCCGGCCGGTGGCCGGCAACCCGTTCAGCGGCCTGACCCGGGTGCTCGGTTCGGGCTACCTGCTGGGCATCGCGGTGTTCGTGCTGTTGCTGACCACCGCCAGCACCTTCCTCTATTTCGAGCAGGCGCGGCTGGTCGCCCAGTTGTTCCCGGAGCGGGCCGGGCAGGTACGGGTGTTCGGCGCGATCGATTTCGTGGTGCAGACCGGCGCGTTGCTGTCGCAGCTGTTCATCACCGGGCGCATCGCCCAGCGGCTTGGCGTGCGCGTGCTGCTGACGGCCGTGCCGGCGCTGGTCTGCCTGGGATTTATCGGCCTGGCGCTGGCGCCGACCTTCGCCGTGCTCGCCAGTGTGATGATCGCCCGTCGCATCGGCGAGTACGCCTTCGTTCGGCCCGGCCGGGAAATGCTCTTCGCGCCGCTGGATGCCGAAAGCAAGTACAAGGCGAAGAACTTCATCGACACCGTCGTCTATCGCGGCGGCGACGCGCTCAGCGGCTGGGCCAAGAGCCTGCTCGACAGCCTCGGCCAGGGCGTGCTGCTGGTGGCGCTGGTGGGCGCCTTCTGCGCGGCGGTGTGGGGCGGCGTGGGCTGGTTCCTCGGCGGCCGCGCCGATCGCGCCAGCACGACACGCAACGGCTGAACTGCCGTCTCGCCCATGTTTTCCAACGGCCCGCTATGGCAAAAGGCTTACAAGGCGCAGCGCCGATTTCCGCTTCAATGGCCCGCCGCGAGTCATTAATCTACGCCCCACTGAAGCGCAGGAAGCCTTCAGGATCAGGAAGACCGACCACCGCCAGGACGGCACACGAAGGGATCTCGAACCGGTCAGAAAAAACCCGCCTCGGCGGGTTTTTGCTTTTGTGCGTGCCTGGTGCCCGGATGCCAGGCACTGCGGCAGCCGTCAGTGGCGGGCGACGGCGACGATCTGCTCGATCAGCCACTGCAGCGCCGCATCGTTCTGCCGCTGCGCCACGCTGACGATATCCAGCGCGAAGCTGCCGAGCTCGAACGGCAGGTCGTACAGCTGCAGCGGCAGCAGCGCGGCGAAGTGGCGTGCCAGCTGGGTCGGCAGCACCGCGGCCAAGTCGCTGCTGGCGACGATATGCGCGGCCTGCAGGTAGTTCGGCGTGGTGTAGACCACCTCGCGCTCGAGTCTCCGTTCCTCCAGCCATTGATCGACCATGCCGCGCGTCTGGCCGCCGTGCACCCAGAGATGGCGCAGGCGCAGAAAACCGTCCAGTTCCCCCGCCTCTTCGGCCCGCGGATGCCCGCGGCGCATGGCCAGCTGCAGCGTCTCGCGGGTCCAGGGGCGGACGTGGAAGCGCGCCGGCACCTCGAGAAAGCGGCCGAGCGCCAGATCGATCTCGCCATTGTCCAGCGCCTCGGCCGGCAGCGTCGGGGCCAGGTGCTGGATGGCCAGGCGAATGCCGGGCGCCTGTTCGGCGAGGCGACGCATCAGCGCCGGCATGCAGAGCAGTTCGACGTAATCGGTGACGGCGATGCGAAAGCGCTGGCGGCTGTGGGCCGGGTCGAAGCTTTCGCCGGCGCTCAGGCTGTGCTCGATCTGCTGCAGCGCATTGCGGATCGCGTCTCCAGCGTCAGGGCACGCGGGGTCGGCTGCATGGCGCGGCCGACGCGCACCAGCAGCGGGTCGTCGAGCAGCTCGCGCAAGCGGTTCAGCGCATTGCTGACGGCGGGCTGGCTGAGCGACAGGCGCTCGGCAGCGCGGGAGACGCTGCGTTCGCGCAGCAGCGCGTCGAGTACCCGCAGCAGGTTGAGGTCGAAGTTGTAGATATTCATTTGATGAATCTGAAACATCACAAGACTAAATTTCAAAAATAGTAGCGTCTTCGTCTATGGTTGGTCTCCCGCTTTCTTCCAGCCTTGCGAGGAGGACACCCGCAATGAGCCAATCCCGCTTCGATATCCAGACCGCTGCCGTGATCGGCGCCGGCACCATGGGCCGCGGCATCGTCATCAGCCTGGCCAACGCCGGGATCGAGGTGCTCTGGCTGGACAGTGACCCCGCGATGCTCGCGCAGGCCCTGCGCATGGTCGAGGACACCTACGCGCACAACGTGCGCCAGGGCCGCATCGACCAGGCCGAGGCAGCCGCCCGCCGTGGGCGCATCGGCACGGCGGCGGGCTATCAGGCGCTGGCGGACGTCGACCTGGTGATCGAAGCGGTCTACGAGAACCTCGAGCTGAAGCAGCGCATCTTCCGCGAACTGGACGGCGTCGTGAAAGCCGGCGGCATCCTCGCCAGCAACACCTCGGCGCTGGACATCGACGCCATCGCCGCCGCCACCCGGCGCCCGGAGCAGGTCGTGGGGCTGCACTTCTTCAGCCCGGCGCACATCATGAAGCTGCTGGAGATCGTCCGTGGCGCGAAGACCTCGCCAGCGGTGCTGGACGCCGCCCGCGAACTCGGCCGGCGCATGGGCAAGGTCGGCGTGATCGCCGGCAACTGCCCGGGCTTCATCGGCAACCGCATGCTCGCCACTTACGTGCGCGAGGCGCGGGCGATGCTGCTCGAAGGCGCCTATCCGTATCAGGTCGACGGCGCGCTGCAGGGCTTCGGCTTCGCCATGGGGCCGTTCCGCATGTACGACGTGGTCGGCATCGATCTGGAATGGCGCGCCCGCGAACTGGCCGGCGAAGGCCAGGACCAGCCCGAGGTACAGGTCGACAACCGCCTCTGCGAGCTGGGCCGCTTCGGCCAGAAAGCGCGCATGGGCTACTACCGCTACGCCGAGGGTAGCCGCCAGGCCGAGCACGACCCCGAGGTGGATGCGCTGGTGCAGCGCGAGTCCGAGCGGCTGGGTTTCCAGCGCCGCGCGATCGGCGAGGAGGAAATCCGCGAACGCTGCCTGCTGGCGCTGGTCAACGAGGGCGCGAAGATCCTCCAGGAAGGCATGGCCGAATCCAGCAGCGATATCGATAGCGTCTACCTCAACGGCTACGGCTTCCCGGCGGAAGTCGGCGGGCCGATGACCTGGGCCGACCGCCAGGGCCTGCCGGCGATCCGCGAGCGGCTGAACGCCCTGGCCGCGCGCCATGGCGAGCACTGGCGGCCGGCCGAACTGATCGACAGCCTGGCCACCCTCGGCGGACGTTTCGTCGACTACAAGAAGGAGGCCTGAGCATGGAATACACCGCTCCCCTGCGCGACATGCGTTTTGTCCTGCACGAACTGTTCGATGCCAGCGGCCACTGCGCACTGCTGGGCAACGGCCTCGATCGCGAGCTGATCGACGGCGTGCTGGAAGAGGCGGCGCGCTACACCGGCGGCGAGATCGCGCCACTCAACCGCAACAGCGACGAGGAGGGTGTGAGCCTGCACGACGGCGCGGTCAGGACGCCGCAGGGCTTCGTCGAGGCTTACCGGCAGTACGTCGACAATGGCTGGGCGAGCATGACCGGCCCCGTCGAATACGGCGGCCAGGGCTTCCCGCAACTGGTGGCGTGCGCCTTCCACGAGATGCTGATGGCCGCCTCGCTGTCGTTCCGCGTCTATTCCGGGCTCACCGAGGGCGCGGTGCTGGCGCTGTACAAGCACGGCAGCGAGGAGCTGAAGAGCGCCTATCTGGAGAAGCTGGTCAGCGGCCGCTGGACTGGCACCATGTGCCTCACCGAACCGCAGGCCGGCACCGACCTGGCGCTGCTGCGCACCCGTGCCGAGCCGCAGGCGGACGGCAGCTGCCGGGTCAGCGGCAGCAAGATCTTCATCTCCGGCGGCGAACACGACATGAGCGAGAACATCGTGCACCTGGTGCTGGCGCGGCTGCCGGATGCGCCGCCCGGGGTGAAGGGCATCAGCCTGCTGCTGGTGCCGAAGTTCATCGCCAACGCCGACGGCACGCCGGGCGCGCGCAACGCGCTGAGCTGCGGCGCCCTCGAGCACAAGATGGGCATCAAGGGTGCGGCCACCTGCGTGATGAACTTCGACGGCGCCACTGGCTGGGTCGTCGGTGCGCCGAACCAGGGCCTGGCCTGCATGTTCACCATGATGAACGATGCGCGCTTCCAGGTCGGCCTGCAGGGTCTCGGCCTGGCCGAGCAGGCCTGGCAGGGTGCGTTGGCCTATGCCCGCGAGCGCCTGCAGTCACGCGGGCTGGCCGGCGCGCAGTATCCGGAGCGGCCGGCCGACCCGATCATCGTCCACCCCGACGTGCGGCGCATGTTGCTGACGCAGAAGACCCTGGTCGAGGGCGGGCGCATGCTGGCCATGTACTGTGCGCGCCAGCTCGACCTGGAGCATGGCCACCCCGCGCCGGAGCTGCGCCAGGCCGCCGGCCGCCGCGCGGCGCTGCTGATCCCGATCGTCAAGGCCTTCCTCACCGACATGGGCCAGGAAGTCACCAGCCTCGGCGTGCAGGTCTACGGCGGCCATGGCTACATCCGCGAATGGGGCATGGAGCAGCTGATGCGCGACAGCCGCATCACCCAGCTCTACGAGGGCACCAACGGTATCCAGGCGCTGGACTACATCCGCCGCAAGCTGCTCGGCGACGGCGGCGCGGAACTGTCGGTGCTGCAGGCCGAGTTCAGCGAGCTGTGCGACCGCCAGGTCGAGCACCCGGCGCTGCGCGAGCTGGCCGCTACCGTGCAGGCGCGTCTCGGCGAATGGCGCGAGCTGACGGCCGAGGTGATCGCCGCGACCCAGCGTGATCCGCAGGAGATCGGCGCCGTGTCGGTGGATTTTCTCCACTATTCGGCCTACGTGCTGCTGGCCGGCTTCTGGCTGCAGGCCGCGGCGCGGGCGCAGGAGGCGCTGCAGGAGGGCGGCGGCGAGGAGGCGTTCTACCGGGCCAAGCTGGCCAGCGCCGATTTCTACCTGCGCCGCGTACTGCCGCGCGCCAGTGGCCACCGCGAGGCGATCCGGGGCGGTGCCGCCTGCCTGATGGCGCTGGCGGCGGACAGTTTCGCCTTCTGAATCATCACCTATACCTGTAGGAGCCGACGCCGCCGGCGATGATCGTTGGCAGTAAAAAAAACATCGCCCGCAAGGACTGGGCGTCCCCCTGGCTCCTACCGAGGGTAGCGAGCCGCCCAAGGCATCCATGACAAGAGGAGCCGCCATGCATCCGTTCAGCTTCGCCACCACCGCCCAACTGATCTGCGAAAGCGGCTCGGCCCGGCGCCTCGCCAGCCTCTGCAAGGAGCGCGGCGCGCGTTCGGTGCTGATCGTCAGCGACCCGGGCATCACCCGCCTCGGCCTGCTCGCCGAGGTGCTGCCGGTTTTTTCCAGCGAAGGGCTGCGGGTCGCGGTCTACGACCAGGTGCTGGCCGACCCGCCGGAACGCGTCGTGCTGGCCGCGGTGGAACAGGCCCGCGCGCAGCGCGCCGAGCTGGTCGTCGGCTTCGGCGGCGGCAGCTCGATGGACGTGGCCAAGCTGGTCGCCCTGCTGGCGCACGGCGAATGCACGCAGTCGCTCGCCGAGGTCTATGGCGTCGGCAACGCCCGCGGCCGACGGTTGCCGCTGATCCAGGTACCGACCACCGCCGGCACCGGCTCGGAGGTCACCCCGATCGCCATCGTCACCACCGGCGAGACCACCAAGATGGGTGTGGTCTCGCCGCTGCTGCTGCCGGACCTCGCCGTGCTGGACGCCGAGCTGACCCTTGGCCTGCCGCCGGCGGTGACCGCTGCCACCGGCATCGACGCATGGTGCATGCCATCGAGGCCTACACCAGCGCGCTGAAGAAGAACCCGCTGTCCGACCTGCTGGCGCGCGAGGCCCTGCGCCTGCTGGCCGGCAATCTGGAGGAGGCGGTGCGCAACGGCGGCAACCGCGAGGCGCGCCAGGCCATGCTGCTCGGCGCCTGCCTCGCCGGCCAGGCCTTCGCCAACGCACCGGTGGCGGCGGTGCATGCGCTGGCCTATCCGCTGGGCGGGCACTTCCACATCCCCCACGGTCTGTCCAACGCGCTGGTGCTGCCGCATGTGCTGCGCTTCAACGTCGACGCGGCGGCGACCCACTACGGCGAGCTGGCGCCCATCGTGCTGGGTGCGCGGCTGCGCCAGGGCGACCCGGCGACCTACGCCGAGCAACTGATCGAGGAGTTCGGCCAGCTCAGCGCCCGTGTCGGCCTGCCCACCCGCCTGCGCGATGCCGGCGTGCCCGAGCACATGCTGGCGCAACTGGCGAAGGAGGCCATGCTGCAGCAGCGCCTGCTGGTGAACAACCCGCGTGAAGTCAGCGAGGCCGACGCGCTGGCGATCTACCAGGCCGCGTACTGACCCCTACCGGTACCATCGTCCCACCTGTGCATCCGCGGAGAACGGCAATGCCCGAGCAACCCAAGCACCTGCGTAGCGACTACAAGCACTTCCAGCCGATCACCACGCGCTGGCACGACAACGACATCTACGGCCACGTCAACAATGTCGCCTATTACGGTTTCTTCGATACCGCGGTGAACCACTACCTGATCCACCAGGGCGGGCTGAACATCCACGGTGGCGAGGTCGTGGGCTTCGTGGTCAGCTCGTCGTGCGATTATTTCGCCTCGATCGCCTTCCCCGACGTCATCGAGGTGGGCTTGCGGGTGGCCAGGCTCGGCAGCTCCTCGGTGCAGTACGAGCTGGCGATCTTCCGCGACGGTGAGCGGGAGGCCTGTGCCGCGGGCCGGTTCGTGCATGTGTTCGTCGAGCGGGCGAACAACCGGCCCACCGCGATTCCGCCTCGCTTGCGCACCGCCCTGGAGGCGCTGGCCTGAGGCGGCGGGGCCGCCGACCGGGCCCGTCGCGGCGCCATCAGTGATGCTTGTGGTGATGCTTGTGGTGGCCCTTGGCCTTGCCTGGATGACCATGGTAGTGGCCGTCACGGTAGCGGCGGTCGCCCCGGTCATGATCGTCGTCACCGTAGGCGCTGCCCAGCGCCCGCCCGCACCGCCCGCCAACCGCGGCGCCGATCAGCCCGCCGGTGCTGCCGCCGAC